>JBEGRA010000046.1:0-3311 GCA_041180705.1 Pseudomonadota bacterium
CCGTGCTGCGCAGTTTCAGCAGTTACCAACCACCACGCCTGACTTTGCACCCCGAGGGAGCCAGCGCACCTGTCGTCGTACCTCAAGCGTTTCTGGCATTGGGCGGTAACGGGCCATGGACTGGCGGTGGTATGCGCATATCCCCATACGCGCAACACGATGACGGGTGGTTGGACTTCGTGACGGTCAGAGCGATACGGTGGTTCGAGTTACCCCGAATCTTGCCGAAGGTGTACAACGGCCGATTGCTGGAAGACCCGGCCGTGCAATGGTGCCGCGCACATGGCGCCGAACTGACACTGGAACCACCAGGCGAAGTTCAGGCAGACGGGCAACTCGTGGGTGTGACTCCGGTACGTTTCAGCCTGCGCCGGAATTCGCTAAGCGTCCCCTGCCCAACCACTGCCTGATCCTGCAGGCAGTGGACGGCCACTCAAGCCAACAGGAACTTGCCAGCCGCCACCAACAACACGGCGGCGAGGCAAAGGCGCAGTCCGCGACTATCAAACCGCTTCAAACCCAGCCGTGTACCAATGACAGCGCCCGCCAGTACAGCCACGCCATAAATTGGCAGCGCCGATGGCAACGACCGAACCGCACTGATATTGCCGAGCAGTCCGAACACCGAATTCGCGAGGATGAATACGGCCGCCGTACCCGAGGCCTGCTGGATGGTGGTCCAGCGCCGGAACACCAGAATGGGCGACAGGAAAATGCCGCCACCCGTTCCGGTCAACCCCGAAAGCAGCCCGATTGCTGCACCCGTGCCCACCCCCATGGCGGTAGACGGTGGAGTGGCGACGTCATAGGACTCGCTGCGCGGGGCCGTGAGCAAGCGCAGCGCGGAAAGCAGCAGCACCACACCCACCAAGGGCTTGTAGTAAGCCCCGGGAAGCTGCCAATACCCCCCGAGGAAGGCGGCAGGAATTGCCCCTGCCACCACGAGCAACGCGACGGGGCGGCTGAAATAACCGCTTTTGACATAGCGGTAACTGATGAACGCCGACACTAGGATATTCAGCGTGAGCGCGGTCGGCTTGATGACCCCCGCGGACAAACCGAATAACGTCATGATGGCGATGTAGGCCGAAGCGCCGGCGTGCCCCACCGAGGTGTAAAGCACCGCCCCCAGCAACAAGGCCAGCGGCAGCAGGTACTCGGTCATCTCAGCCATGTTGGTTCCTTAGCGCGCCGCGACGACCTGAATTTCCACCTTGTAGTCCGGCGTGGCCAACTTGGCCTCCACCGTGGCACGCGCCGGCAGGTGACCCTGCGGCACCCACACGTCCCACACGCTGTTCATTTCGCCAAAAGTGGCGATGTCCGCGAGGTAAATGGTGGTGGAAAGAATCTGGTTCTTGTCCGTACCGGCGGCCGCGAGCAGGCGGTCGATTTCGCCGAGGATCTGGCGGGTTTGCCCGGCGACGTCGGCGGACGGGTCCGGCGCGACCTGGCCGGCCAAAAACACAAGATTGCCGTAAGCCACGGCCTGGCTCATGCGCTTGCCGGGTTCGATGCGAGAGATGCTCATCTTGAAACTTCCTTGAAGGGACCAATACAGGGAGGTGCCGGGGCGCTATACTGCCACGGTCTCGGGGGTGATCGGGTTCGACATGGACTGCGAAACTCCAGGTGCATGCCGAGGTGCAAGATACCTCGTAAAACTACTTGCAAACTTCTAGCTGCGAACGACAACAGCTACGCTCTGGCGGCTTAAGCCCCGCCAACTCCATCCTCGCCCGTGCCTGTGCGGAGGGGAATGGGGTCGCAATCACAGGATCGTGAACCGCGCGTGTTTCGGGTAGCGGTGAACTAAAAAGGACGAAGCTGGATTGGGGTGCTCCCTGCCCACCGGGTAGCCCCTTTCGAGAACAGTAGGTGGGACAAGCATGTAGATCTTGTAGCGTAGGGTTCGTGGACGGGGGTTCAATTCCCCCCACCTCCACCAACAACCAAACCCCAGCCGGCAACGGCTGGGGTTTTTTATTGGCCGGAATGCTCTGTTTGATAAAGAATGGTGAACGTTCGGACCAGGGACTGGTGGAGTAATGCCGTGGCCGTTGCGCTTGAGTTCATCGATTTCATCGTACCCATCCGCACCATCCGTGAAAAATATCCAGGCGGATGGGAGCAGTGCCTGAAGGACCACTCAGCCTTGATCGGAGGACGCGTCTGGTACGACGACCACGTGCTGCGCAACGGCGCGATGAACCCTCAGGACATCGAGTTTCTCGTCAAGGAATGGGAAGGCCTCGGGTTCCAACCAAACGCTGAAATGGATGGGCGTCAGGTGTGGCAGGATTTCTGCGTCATGGAGTCCTTCTTCGGCGGCCCGACTTTGCCCTGTGCCTGGATTGAGTTCTCCAGAGAAACCCGCTCCGCCTGGCTCAAGGGAACGCTTCCCGGAAAGATCATTTCGCGAGAAGATTTTCCATCGCCCTGAGGTCGCATGAGTTCCGACCACCCACACGCCATGGGTCAATCTAAACGCCTGTTGCTCGCCTGTCTGTGCACGCTCGCCATGCAGCCCGTGCTTTCGGTCGGACTGCTCTTCCTCTGGGCCGGTGAGAAAGTTCCTTTTCTCGAACTCTTGATCTTCTCGCCCATCATTTGGTTCATCGCGGGAGCTCATCTGCTGTTTCTCGGCTTACCCACCTTCTGGGCGTTGCACCGTGCAGCAAGGGTCACCGCGCTGAACATGGCGCTTGCGGGATTTTTCATCGGCAGTCTAGGCGTTGCATTGCTTCTCTGGCCCGTAGATCACGGCGGCGGCTCGTTTTCAGCCACCTGGCACGGCGAGTTCAGGGAGTTCACGGTGAATGGGAGGCCTACTCTCTTCGGATGGCTCCACTATCTGGAAGTCGTGTCACTGTACGGCACTCATGGCCTGGCTAGCGCCTTGGTGTTCTACTCCGTGTGGCGTCGTCGTCAGACCACCTGAAACAGGACACTGCACGCGAAAATGAGCCCGATCTGTTCGGGTTTGGGCTTTGCCATCGTCCGGCGCACAATGTCTCACTATTCCGAAGGCAAGTTGCCAGCCATGTCCCGCCGCCCTGCCACCTCGCCGTCGCTGCTCCAAAACGCGGGGGGTCCCATTGCCACTCCCTACCGGAGCGCACTGCGGTTTGTGGCATTGGTAGGGTTGACGCTGCTGCCCCTCGGCGCCATCGCCCAGACGCCACCGAACGCGACCGCGCCATCAACCCCGCCTGCCGTTGCAGCGTCGCCCCGTATCGAAGAGGTGGTCGTCTCCGCACCGGAGCCGCGCTACGTTGCGCCCACCACGCGCGACCACATCGGCCGCATCT
>JBEGRA010000047.1:0-6342 GCA_041180705.1 Pseudomonadota bacterium
ACGGCAAGCCGGTAACAGCCATGCAGTTCGCCACCGACCGCGGCAAAGCTTTTGCGGAGCGCGAGCAGAACCTTTCCTGGTCCGCCGCCTTGCCGCGCGACAACACCGTGGTGGCGGGCGAGTGGTGGCCGGCGCAGCGCCCCGTTGGTGCGCCCGTGCTCGTGTCTTTGGCGACGGAGTTTGCGGAAGGCGTGGGCGCGCGTGTCGGCGACCGACTCGTGTTCGACGTGGCAGGCGAACCGCTGGAGGCGCAAGTTGCCAGCCTGCGCAAAGTGCAGTGGGATGGCTTCCGCCCGAATTTCTTCGTGCTCGTTTCACCTGAAGCGCTGGAAGGCGCGGCCGGGACATACATGACTTCCGTCCATTTGGGTCCGGAGCAGCGCCGCTTGCTGGCCCCGTTGGTGCGCCGTTTCCCGAGTGTTTCTGTGTTCGACGTCGACGCCATTCTGGTGCAGGTGCGGCAAGTGGCGGAACGGGCGAGCCGGGCCGTGCAGGGAGTATTCCTGTTCACGCTCGCGGCGGGCGTCATGGTGTTGGCGGCAGCCGTGCAGAGCACGCGCGATGAACGCCGCTTCGAAAGCGCCATGTTGCGTACGCTCGGTGCCTCGCGTGCGGTGGTGTTGCGCGGCTTGCTGGCGGAGTTCGTGTCGCTAGGCTTGCTCGCCGGGTTGCTGGCGAGCACGGCGGCGGCGCTGGCGGGTTGGTATGCGGCGCGCCATTGGTTCAACCTGGCCTACCACTTCAATGGCTGGCTGTGGGTCGCCGGTCTCGGCGGTGGTGCGCTCGTCGTGGGTGTGGCGGGTTGGCTGGCCACGCGCAGCGTGGTGAAGACTTCGCCGCTCGTCACCTTGCGCGGCTGAACGCCGGCGGTCGCCGGCGTCGGTGAAACCTCGGCGCGCGCGTTCAGTCGGCGTTCAGGCCGCGCGTTCTAGTCTCTCTCCATGGGGCACTTCCCCGGTCCCTTTCAGGCCAACCGTCGGTGTCTCGCACCGGCTTCCGAGGAGAACAACATGAACCGTCTGCTTGCCGTTTTCGCCGCTGCCGCCGCGCTGTGCGGTGCGCTGCTTTCTTCTACCGCCATGGCGGATGACCGCGGCTACGGTGGCGGTCGAGATGGTGGCTGGCGCAACGATGCACGTATCGGCTGCGAATCTTCCAACGGCCGCTACAAGCTTTGCCAGGTGGCCATCCGCGGCAATGTCCGGCTGGTGCGTGAACACTCGCGCGCGGACTGCATCGAAGGGCAGAGCTGGGGTTGGTCCGAAGCGGGCATCTGGGTGGACCGCGGCTGCCGTGGTGAATTCACCTACACGCCGCGTACGGTGGGCGGTTACGGCGGTGGGCGTGATGGTCGCGATGCGCGTGACGGCTGGCGCGACGATCGCGACGAACGGCGGGGCGGGCCGGACTGGGGCGGCGGCGGACGCGGCGAACTGCGTTGCGAGAGCAACCGCGGCCGCATGGTGTTCTGCCCGGCTCCGGTACAAGGCAACGTGGTGCTCACCAAGCAGTTGTCACATGCGCCGTGCCGTTACGGCGACACCTGGACCTTCGACCGCCGTGGCATTTCGGTACGCGAGGGCTGCCGTGCCGAGTTCAGGTTCGATACTCGTCGTCGGTAGGCCTTGAACACGTCCGCCTGCGGGTCGCCATAGTGCAGGTAGTCGGCCCAGTCGCCACTGCCCTGCTGGTGAACCGCAGTGCGGGCGGCCAACACGGCGGCGCCGAGCGTGGCCCCTTGCAGCAAGCGCGTGTGGAAACGCGTGGCGAAAGTGGCAGCCGGGCCGTCTGCCACGGGCCACCAGGTACCGATGTAGTGTGCGATGCCGGCGCGCAGGAAGGCTTCGGCAAGGCTGGTCGTCAGCGCGGCCTGGCGTAGGCGCTGCGCAGGCCCACGGACCCTGCCGCTTTCGCAGGCATTGGCCAGCATCAGATAGGGCGGTGTGGACAGCGTGGCGAGGTCCGCACCGCGCAGCACTTCCCGGCGCGCACACACCAGGCCGCTCTCGGCCGGGTTCACTTCATCGAACATGGCGTGGCCGGCGTAATGCACCACGTCGAATTCGCCGCGACGCAGTGCGCTCAGGATCCGTGTCCGCGTGGCCTCGCGGCCGGCCAGCACGGTCAGTTGCACGCGCGTGTCGTCTGCCCACAGGGTCTGCAGGCGCTGCCCTTCGTCTGCGGCGCCCGCGAGGTCCTGCGTGGGGTTCATCACCAGCAGCACGTTCACCGCCGAATCCAACGGGCGCGTGGTGTTCCAGCGGGAAGTCTCGAGGCCCGGCGCCTCCAGGTGTCGCGCCATGCCCGGGTTCAGTGCGGGCCGATGGGGAGCGGTGCCGAACTGCAGCGTCTCCCACGGCCACAGGCTGGCCGCCGTGTCGTGCACCACCACCAAGGGCCATTCGCGCGGCGTGGCGAGCGCCGTGGCGATTTCCGTGGGCAACAGCGCAGCCAACGCGCGACCGGCGGCTGCCACGCCTGCCATGCCGGCCCCATCGGCCAGGGGTGCCAGCACCTTGGTTTGCGCCTTCGGCTCCAGTACGCGGCTGCCGGCAAGCAGTGCGGCCTTGCTTCGCCCCGGCAACAACGCAGCACGCAGTACGGTTCGCCGTGCTTCCTGTTCCTGTCGCACCAGCAAGTAGTCGGGCAGGGGCAGGGGTTCGTTGGTGGCCCGGGAAGGGGCCGCGGGCGGCATGAGGAGTGTCGCGGGCTCTTCCTTCCTGACGCGCGGCAAGCCCAATTGTCGGCGCAGCCATGTGGCGCGCTGCGTTCGGCGGCACAGCCACACGATCGTGGGGAGATGGGGTATTCCGTGCGTCGTTTCATGCCTGGCGCAAGCGAGCCGGATGCCGGCTTGCTGGGCGGCGAAGGCGACGGCGGCGCCGAGCCCCGCCGTGGTGCCCAGCAGCCCCATGGCGATGCGCTGGTGGCCCTGCTGCAGGGCTTGTCCCACCGCGGCGGCTGTCGCTGCGGTCACCCTTGCGGCGTCGAGGCGGTCGAATTCGCCGAGACCGCACAGCAGGATGTCGGGCCGTGCGTGGCGTCCGTACAGACGTTCGGTGGCGCCCACTTCGGGAAAGAAGCCGCCGCGCGTGATGGCGCGGGTGGCGGAGGCTTGCATGCCCAGGGCTCGCACGAGTCCGGCCGGCGCCACATGCCGGAACACGCCGACGACCACCACGGCGGCATCGCGGCGCCAGGGCACACCGCGATGCACTTCGTGTTTCACGGCAGGCGCCGGCTGGAGCGCCGGCGGTGGACCATCGACCGGTGCAATCCACTCGGCCAGAAAGCGCCATTGTGCTTCGCGCTCCAGCCCTGGCCAGCCATAGGTCGCGCTTGCCGTTGGTGCTTCGTGCGGTGGCGAATGACGGCGATGGGCGGTTGCCTGGCCGAAGCTGCCGTGCCGGAAAAAATGGCCCACCTGCTTCGCGACTGCTGCCAGCAAGGGCAGGGAGCCATGGCCGCCCAAACCCAGCGGCAGGGTCACGCTGGCGCAGCCGTGAGCCGTGGGTGCCAGTGCTGAAGCCAGCGTCACCGTTCCATCGCCCTCGAGGGTTGCCGTGGTTTTTCCCGCAGCGTCCACGGTCGGCGTACTGCGGCCCGTGGCTGCGAGGCAGGCGAGGCGCGGGTCGTTGCTCTTCAGGTTTCCGGCAAAGTCGGCGTGTTGCGGCAGCAGGGCTTTCAGCCCGGGCCAAGTCGCCAGTGGGCGTTCAGCCAGCTCCCGGGCAGTGTGGTGCGGGTCCAGCCAGGCCAGGCGTTGCAGCAGTGGCGCTTCGCCGGCAAGGGCCTGCTGCGCCGCCGCGGTACCGAGAAACGGCGTGCCGAGCGTCACCACGCGCCCCAGCCATCGACCGGCAGTGTCGGCCTGCAGCGCTTTGGCGGCGACCAGTCCGCCCTGGCTGTGCGCCACCACGTGAACCGGCGCGCCGGTGCGCTGCGACAGTTCTTGCAGTAGCCGTGCGGCATTGCGCGCAGGTGCCTGACGCCAGTCGAACGGCCAGTAGAGCACGCGGTAGCCCGCAGCGCGCAGGCGCCAACGCAGGCGCAGATACACGAAGGGCATGACACCGGTTGGAACGAGCCCAGCCGACTGCGGCAGGCGCAGGGCGGGCAAACGGCCTGCGGCGATGGCGATGGGGTTGAACCACAGCGCGGGTTCGCCGGCAGCGGCGAGCGTGCTGCCCATGAAGCCCGGCACGATAAGCACGGTCTCGCTGGTGGGTTGCAGCGGAGAAGGCGTTCCCAGCGTTTTCGCGAGAGCCTTCAGTTCACGGTAAAGCGGCGCGCCCAGCGTGGCACGCCATTGCGCGGCAGCAGCGCGCTTGGGGTGGCGCAAATGCCGCTCGAAGTCTGCTTCGATGGCACAGACCTGCGCCCCGCGAATGGTGTTGTCGGTGCGGGTCTCGTCGGCACGGTCGGTCATTGGCGTCCCCCTTCAAGGGGACGCTAAGGCCCACGGTGCGGCGTTGGCTTTGTCGCACCAAGCACGGGCCGTTCACGTCACGCGCGCCGTCGCCTGAATGGCTGGGCTCAGCCGGCGGTACCAAACACCCGGCGCAGTTCGACGCCCGTAGCAGCGATGCAGTCGGCAGCGTCCTGCCCCACGCTCACGAAGCCGTGGATCTGGCCCGGGTACTGGCGCAGCGCCGTGGGGACGCCAGCGGCGTGCAGACGCGCGGCATAGGCTTCGCCTTCGTCGCGCAGCGGGTCGTAACCGGCCGTGACCACCAGCGCCGGCGGCAGATTGGCATGGCTCTCTGCACGCAACGGGGCCAGGTCTTGCGGCCAGGGCGCCTGCACGTGGCCGGCGTAGTGGTTCCAGAACCAGTCCATGGCGGCACGTGTCAGCAGGTAGCCGCGGGCATTCTGTTCGTACGAAGGCCACACGCCGGCAGCGTCCACCACCGGGTAATACAGCACCTGGTAGCGCGGCAGGTGCGTGGCAGCGTCGCGCGCACGCAAGCACACCGCAGCGGCCAGATTGCCGCCTGCGCTGTCGCCGGCGATGGCGAGGCGGTCCGGGTCGATGCCGAAACGCGCCGCTTCGCTCACCACGCCTGCATAGGCGGCAGCACAGTCGTCGATGGCGGCGGGGTAGGGGTGTTCCGGGGCCAACCGATAGTCCACCGACACCACCACGCAGTCGCCGGCAGCGGCCAGTTCGCGGCAGAGGTTGTCGTAGCTGTCGAGCGTGCCCACCACCCAGCCGCCACCGTGCAGGTACACCAGCCCGGGCGCTGTGCCGTCGAAGGCGCGCGGGTAATAAACGCGCACGGGAATGTCGCCGACGGGGCCTGCCAGCGTGGTGTCTTCCACCTTCGCCATGTCGCGCCCCGGCGTGCGGGGCATGACGAACTTGCGTGCCATCTCGACCGGGAGCGTCTCCAGTGGCGGCATGCCGAGGGCCGCCAGGTTGTCGAGAATCTGACGGGCGTCATCCGCCAATGGTGGTCGTTCGTTGTGGTCTTGCATGGTCATTCCCCTGCCGGTGCGGCTGCCCGATGGTAGCGCACGCGCCGTCCGCGCATAATCGCCGCCGCATGAGCAAGTCCCCCGACACTTCCACCGATTGGCAAACGCCCCTCGAGATCGTCTTGCTGGGTGCCATTTGGGGAGCCTCGTTCCTCTTTCAGCGCGTGGCCGCGCCGGAACTGGGCGCCTTGCCGTTGGCAGCGGTGCGGGTGGGTCTCGGGACGCTGGTGTTGCTGCCGGCGGTATGGCCTGTGCGCCGCTCCCTGCGACCAGCGCTGTTGCCGCGCATCGCTCTCATCGGCCTCCTGAACTCTGCCTTGCCATTCATCCTGTTCGCTTGGGGCGCGCGTCATGCACCGGCCGGCGTCATGGCCATCACCAACAGCCTCACGCCGCTCTTCGCGGCGTTGGTGGCCGTGGTGTTCTTCGGCGAGCACGTAGGTTGGCGGCGTGCCACTGCGCTATGCGTCGGCTTTGCCGGCGTGGTGTTGCTCGCTTGGGACAAGGCTGCTGGCGCTCAGGTGGACCTCGCCGTGCTCGCTGGCTGCGTGGCGGCCCTGTGCTACGGTCTGGCGGTAAACTTGCTGCGGGGCCCTGTGGCCGGTGTGCCACCTCTCGCCATCGCCGGCTGCTCGCTGGCCGTGTCGGCGCTGGTGCTCTTGCCGTTCGCCGTGGCCGAATGGCCCACGGCGCCGGTGTCCAACGCGGCCTGGGCGAGCAGTGCGCTGCTCGGCATCCTGTGCTCGGGCATCGCCTTTGGCGTGTATTACCGGTTGCTGCAGCGCGTGGGTACGACGCGTGCGGTACTCACTACCTACCTCGTGCCGCTGTTTGGTGTCTTCTGGGCCTGGCTGCTGCTGGGCGAGG
>JBEGRA010000048.1:0-3834 GCA_041180705.1 Pseudomonadota bacterium
GATGGTGTGGCCGTGCGCACCGTGGGTGAACACACCTTCCGCATCGCGCAGCAAGTGGTGGACGAGGTGTTGCTCATCACCACGGACGAAACCTGCGCGGCCATCCAGGACATCTACGAGGACACGCGTTCCATCGTGGAGCCGGCGGGTGCGCTGGCGGTGGCCGCCATGAAGCAGTACGTGGCGCGCGAAGGGCTGCAGGGCAAGACGCTGGTCACGCTGAACTGCGGCGCCAACATGAACTTCGACCGCCTGCGTCATGTGACTGAGCGTGCGGAGCTCGGTGCGCGCCGCGAAGCCTTGTTCGCCGTGGAAATTCCCGAGCGGCCCGGCAGCTTCCTGCAGTTCTGCCAGCTCATCGGCGACCGCAGCGTCACCGAGTTCAATTACCGCTATGCCCCCGGCGATACGGCGCGCATTTTCGTCGGCATTGCGGTGCCCGATGGCACGGCCGGCAAGAACCGGCTGCAGGAGCGCATCGAGGCCGCTGGCTTCCCGGTGACGGACATGAGCGACAACGAGCTCGCCAAGCTCCACGTGCGTTACATGGTCGGTGGCCACGCGGCTGAACTGAAGAACGAACGCCTGTTCCGCTTCGAGTTCCCGGAGCGCCCCGGCGCGTTGCTGCGCTTCCTGGAGGCGGTGGGCAGCGAGTGGAACATCAGCCTGTTCCACTACCGCAACCATGGCTCCAGCAGCGGACGCGTGCTGGCCGGCATTCAGGTGCCGCCCACTTCGGCCAACAACTTCGCGGCGCACATGCAGGAACTGGGCTACCAGTACACCGAGGAAAGCGGGAACCCGGCTGTCCGACTGTTCCTGTCATGACAGACGTTGCCGGCGTTTCGCAGGTTTACGAACCGCGTCGCCGCGCGCGACTGGAGCAGTTGCCGTTGCGCAGCGGCCCGCTGGCGGTGCGTTGGTGGAACGAGCCTTCCGGTGAAGCCGGTGGCCTTGCTGCTGGCGCAGGTCTCGCCGAAGTGGCTGCCGGCAGTTCACGCCTCACGGTTTTCCTTCACGGGTTTCTCGATACCGGCGAGACCTGGCAGTTCCTCGTGGACGAATGGCCCGGCACGCCGCCGTTCCTGGCGCTCGACTGGCGCGGCTTCGGGGCTTCCGCGGATGCCGCCGAGCCTTACTGGTTTCCGCAGTACTACGCGGACCTCGACGATTTGCTCGACCGGGTGTCGCCCGGCGAGCCGGTCAATCTCGTGGGCCACAGCATGGGTGGCAATGTCGCGCTGGCGTATGCCGGCCTGCGCCCCGAGCGGGTGGCTGCCGTGGCCAGCCTCGATGGCCACGGCTTGCCGCGCACGGCGTCGCAAGATGCCGTGACGACCTACCGCCGCTGGCTGCAGCAGTTGCGGGGCGCTGCGCCCACGTTCGGCGTCTACCCTTCGCTCGAAGCGTTCACGCAGGTGCTGGCCAAGCGCCATCCGCGGCTGCGGCCCGATCGTCTGGCCTTCATAGCACGTGCCTGGTCGCGTCCGGTGGAGGGTGGCTACACGCTGGCCATGGACCCGTTCCACAAGCTCGCCAACCCGGTGAACTATCGCCGCGACGAGATGGAGGCCTGCTGGGCCGCCGTCACTGCGCCGCTGCTGGTGATGCTGGCCGAACACGGCGAGTTCCGCAGCACGCTCGGCGAAGACGGCACGATGGAGGCGCTGCGCCGCGCGTTCGCGCGTGGCGAAGTGGTGGAGTTGCCCGGCGTTTCCCATCTGCTGCATCACCAACGCCCGGCGGCGGTGGCGGCCTGGCTCGCCGCCTTTCTGGCCGGGCAGCCCCGGCCGGATGTCACGGGTCTGGAATGAACGGAGGCAATCGCATGGAAACACGCATTTCCGCACCGCTGGCATGGCTTGGTTACGGCGGGCTCTTGCCGTTTGTCGCCGGTGCCATCGCCGTCGTCACGCATCAGGGTGAGTGGGCGCTGCCTGCGCTCATCGCGTACGGCGCCTGCATCCTCAGCTTTCTCGGCGCGGTGCACTGGGGCTGGGTGCTCGGCCCGGGCGGTGTGACCAGCACCCCGGCCTTGCCGGCGGCGCGCACGCTCGCGCTTGGCGTCGTGCCTTCGCTCGTGGCGTGGTTGGCCTTGTTGTTGCCGGCGGAGCGCGGGCTCGCCCTGCTCATCGTCGGGCTGGCCGGCTGGTATCTCTATGAACGGCGCGTGCTGGGGGCCGAGGTGCTGGGCGGTGTGTATCTGGCCTTGCGCCAGCAACTCACGTTCGGCGCCATCGGCAGTCTGGTCGTTGCCTTGGTGACCCGATGAGCACTATGCAGAAACTGCTGGAAACCCTGCCGCAGGCCGGCCGCGTGGAATGGATCGGCCTGCGCCCTGCGCGGCGTACCAAGCCGCGCTCCGTCGAGGAAGCGGAAATCCGCGTCGGTGAAGGACTCATCGGTGACCGCTTCAGCGGCGTGCCCGCTTCCAAGCGTCAGGTCACGCTCATTCAGGCGGAGCATCTGGTGGCGGTCGGCGCCATGCTCGGGCGCGGTCCGTTGGAGCCCGAACTGACGCGGCGCAATGTCGTGGTGGCCGGCGTGAACCTGCTGGCGCTGCGGCGCTCGAAGTTCCGGCTGGGCACTGCGCTGCTGCAGGGCACGGGGCCGTGTGCGCCTTGTTCCCGCATGGAAGAACACTTCGGCCCCGGTGGCTACAACGCCATGCGCGGTCACGGTGGCATCACGGCCCGCGTGCTCGAGCCCGGCGTGGTTCGGCTCGGCGATACGGTGGTGCTGGTCGAGGCCGGCCCGCTGGCGCCCGGCGAAGAGGACTGATGCTCCAGAAACACGGGGCCTTGCGCGAGGCCTTGCGCCATCGCGATTTCGCCTACTTCGTCGCCGGCAAGTCGCTGCTCAGTCTCGCGGTGCAGGTGCTGCACGTGGCGGTGGGCTGGCAGGTGTACGCCCTGACGCGCGACCCGCTGGATTTGGGGCTCATCGGCCTGTCGCAGTTCCTGCCGTTCGTGGTGTTCGTGCTGCCCGCGGGCCAGTTGGCGGACCGCGTCGATCGCAAGGCCATCATGCTCGGCTGCTACGCGCTGCAGTTCTTCGCCTCGGCCGCGCTGCTCACGCTGGCGTGGGTCGGTCCCACGCGCGTCTGGCCCATTTTCATCGTGATGATGGTGCTGGGCGTGGCGCGTGCCTTTACCTCGCCGGCCTTGCAGGCGCTGTTGCCGAACCTGGTGCCGCGCAGTTTCTTCGCGCAGGCCGTGGCGCTGAACAGCTCGACCTGGCAGTTGGCGGCCATCTCCGGGCCTGCGTTGGGTGGCGTGCTGTATCTGGCCGGCCCGAAGGTGGCTTTCGGTGTCAGCACGGCGCTCATCTTCGCCGGCCTGCTGCTGGCCATGTGCGTGAAGGCGCCGCCCATGCCGGAGCGTGCCGCGAATGCCCCCGTGGCGGATTCGCGCTGGCACGAGGTGTTGGCCGGGCTGAAGTTCGTATGGCAGCGGCCGAAGGTGCTGGGCGCCATGTCGCTGGATTTGTTCGCGGTGCTCTTCGGCGGTGCCACGGCGCTGCTGCCGGCGGTGGCCAGCGACTTGTTGAACGTGGGGCCCGCCGGGCTTGGGTTGCTGCGCGCTGCCCCCGGCGTCGGTGCGGCGCTGGTGGCGCTGGTGCTGGCCTCGTACCCGCCGGTCCGGCATTGCGGCCGTTGGGTGTTCTTCGGCGTGGCGCTCTATGGTCTCTCCACGGTGGCCTTCGGGTGGTCCACGAACTTCGTGTTCTCGCTCGTGGTGCTGGCCGTGATGGGCGGCGCGGACATGCTGGGCGTCTACATCCGGCAATTGCTGGTGCAACTGGAAACGCCGGACTCGCTGCGGGGCCGCGTGA
>JBEGRA010000049.1:0-5575 GCA_041180705.1 Pseudomonadota bacterium
AGACCATATTCTTCCGCACCTGGACGCGCAAAGAGGCCTACCTGAAGCTGACTGGCCTGGGGCTGCCCGGTGGATTGGCCTGCGTGGAGACGGGCACGGAAGCTGCACCGCGTGTACTGCAAGTTCCCGCTGAACACGGCCTGACCAGCGCTTGGGTGACCAGCCTGACGCTGCCGTCGGACGTACCAACGGAAGCGCAAACCGAATTACGCCAACCCTTGCTCGCCGCACTGGCGGCGCCGCAGGCAGTCGACACGGTGTGGCGGCGCGGGATGGCGGACTGAAGAGTCGCGAGCAAGCTCGCTCCCACAAGCAAGATCGCCCCTCAGAAGCCAGGACAATGCTTCTCCTGTAGGAGGGAGCTTGCTCCCGACCGGAAGAGTCGCGAGCAAGCTCACTCCCACAAGCAAGCCAGCCCCACAAGCAAACCGGCATCACAAGCAAGCGATACCCACAAGCGAGCTCTGGCCTACAGCCAGCGTGCCAAGGCCGCGCGCAGCGACTCCAAATGCTTTGCGTAGTGTTGCCAGCGCCCGGACGCGCGCAAATACAGCGGCTCCCGCACCTGCCAGACGCTGGCGGTACGCACCGGCACCGACGCCGTGTGAAACGCAAGGCAGCCTTCATTCCACGGCAAGCCGCAATACGCCAGCAACTGCTGCACCACGGATAGCGGCTCACGGACCAGCACGTCGTAGTCCACGGTGTGAATATGGCCCGGGAACAGGCTTTCCCAGTGCTGCATCAAGCGGCGGTACTGGCCGTAATAATGCGCGGTGTCTTCGAGATTCGCGGCGTAGCCAACCGCGGCATCCAGATGCTGGAAGTGCACGGACAAGCAGTTGTCCAGCGGATGGCGCGTGGTGTGCACCACCTTCGCTGCGGGGAACAAAGTGAGGATAAGGCCCAACAGCAGGAAGTTATCCGGGCGTTTGTCCGTGACCAATTCGCGCGTACCGCGCAGCGGAGCCATGGCCGCCAGATAGTCGCGGGCCAGCGCCAGCAAATGCGCAGGGCCCACGGAGTTCAAAGACTGCGGAAACGGCACGCTGCCAGCGCCGAGGTACTGCGCGACCAATCGCGGCAAGGCAGGCGCCTCGCCACCGCTCGCCACGGCCGGGTGCGCCGCCAGCACTTGTTCCACGAGCGTGGAGCCGGAACGGAACATGCCCAGCACGAACACGACGGGGGCCGCTGAAGCACCAGCGCCTGAAGCGCCCGCCGCCCCATTTGCCTTGTTCCCGCCCAACGCCGCGCGCCAACTGGCCACCCGTGAGGCCGTGAACGTGGCGATGAGTGCATCCACCAACCGCTCCTGTCGCACGCGGTCGTAAAGCACGGTGCCCGGCGGCAAGCTGGCGCGCACGCCTTCATGGGCGGCCGTATAGGCCGCGAAGGCGCCGTCGTAGTTCTGCAGTGCATCCAGCAATCGCCCGAGCGCAAAGCCGAGCCCGGCACGCGGTTCCACGGCCAAGGGGCGCTGCAGGGCCGCACGCAACTCTTCAACCGCCGTCCGCGCTGCAGCGTCATCGGGCCCCTGCACGCGCAGCAAGCCGGCACGACGTGCCAACGCCTCGGGATGGCCGGGCGCCAGCTCCAGCAGGCGCGAGTACACCGCCGTCGCCGCTTCGCGTTCACCCAGGTCTTCGTGGAGGTTGCCGAGGTTCAGCAGCGCCGGCTGGTAGCGCGGGTTCAAGGCCAGGGCTTGGTCCAGCTCCGCACGTGCGGCTTCCGGGTCGCGCAGGTCGTCGGCGAAGATGACGCCGCGATTGAGATGGACTTCTTCCGGTTCACTGATGCCGGCCGCCAAGGCACGCGCATAGCTCTCCAGCGCCGCTTGCGGCTGTCCGCGGCGACGCTGCTCCAGCCCCAGGTTGTACCAGGCGTCCGGGGTCAACGGACGCGGTTCACGCGAATGGAACGCTTGGAGGAGCCGGTCATCAGGAAGCTGCCGAAGCTGGCGGACTCGATCTCCACCTTGTCGCCCACCTTGAAGCGCGACTTGCTGTTGTCACCGCGCTCGGACCACACCTGCCCGTTGGCCAGCGTGAACACGCGGCTGCCATCGCCACGCTGGGCAATGTTGCTGATGGTGGAAGCCATGCTGTCGAGCTGCTCGGTTTCGCGCTTGCGCTCTTCCACCACTTCGCGGACTACCTGCTGCGAAGTGCCGAAACGCTGCTCCGGCGTCAGTTCTGGCTTCGGCGCTGGCAGGGAAGCGGCCAGGGCATCGAAGCAAGCCAAACGGTCCCCAGCTTCGGTCTTCGCGGCGCAGGCGCGGAGCCCCGCCGTCAATTCGCCTGCACCAGCGGCGAAAGCAGGCGCGGCAACCATCGCGGTAGCGAGATTAACGGCCAGCGCTGCGGCCACCAACGACAACACGCGAGCGGCAAAATGCTTGTTCATGGCTGGAACTCCTGAAAGCCGGATGACTTGGGTGCCATAGGCAGGTTCGGCAAAAGGGCTAGATTTCCCACTGCGGCGGCGCGCCGGCATGGGCATCAATGGCGGAAAACAGTTCGCCCACCAGACGATTTTCCTCGTCGGTAAGTTCCGGGCGGCGGATGTCGAACAGCAGGATGACCCGCGTTTCACGGCTGGTGTTGCGCGCTTCGTGGTCGATGCTGTCATCGAAAGCCCAGGCCTTGCCCTGCTCCCATTCGCGCGTTTCATTGCCCACGCGGAAGTAGCAACCCGCAGGCGTGATGAGCGGCAAGTGGCAGATGAGGCGCGTGTTCGTCAGGCCGTTGTGCGGTGGAATGGCCGCGCCCGGCTTCAGCAGCGAGAACAGCACCGAAGGCGAACGGTTGGGTGTTTGCGCGAGTGGCACATCCTGAAGCGCGGCCAAGGTGCGCGGAAAACGGTCCGCGTATTCATCCACGCGCTGTCCGTTCTTCCACAGGTACAGCGCCGACCACGCCGGGTTGTTCAGCATGCCCTGCTGGTCCTTGCGGGGCCGGTTCGGGTCGCCTTGCACATAGGGCTGGAACGCGTCCGGTTCTTCCAGCACGCGCAGCAACTCGTCGCGGATATCGTTCGTGGCCGCTTCCAGCGCCGGCATCCACGGAAACAGTTCGCGAGGGTAGAACTGCAACTGCGGCAGGCCGGGGAAATAGAAGTACTTCGGCTGCTGGTGGTAAACCTGCTTCTTGCCGAGCAGCATTTCCATGGAATCGGCAAAACGCTTGCTGGACACGGCCGGGTCGAAGCCCGCAGTGGCCAAGCGCCCGTAGAGGTGGTCCTGATATTCGCGGGCCTGCGCGGCCAATGCGGCTTCAGCGCGGCGCAGTGCCACCAGCATGTCCGGCGGGCAGTTCTGCGGGGCAGGAGCCACCTTCAGCGCCTGGCGGTAGAAGGCGCTGGCAGCACGCGCATCGCCGGCTTCCACGTAGAGGTCGCCGCGATCCACCAAGCCCCGCACGTTGCGCGGGTCCACGGCGAGGATACGTTCGATGCCCGCCAGACGCTCGGCATACGGGCGGGAATCGGCGAGACCTGTCGACGTGGCATTCATGGCGGGCACCCCTGCGTGGCCCTGCAAGCGGGCCGAATTGCGGTGGGTACGGAGTCGCCGCGCCCACAGCGCTGCATTATGATGCCCGGAAACCTTGCAGGAAACCTTGCCAGAAAACTTGCAAGAAACGTTGCGAGCCACTTTTCAGGGGCCACCCTCCTTCCATGAAACCCGATGCCGCCCGCCTGAACCAGGCCATCCAGCAAGCGCTCGCCCGCGGCGACCTGCGCGGGGCCGAACAGCTGCTGTTGCAGTGGCTGGAGGCAGAGCCCGGCTATCTGGCGGGTTGGCTGGGCGTGGCCGGCATCCGGCGACAACTCGGCCGTCTGGACGAGGCCATGGCCGCCGTCCACCGTGCCCGCGCGCTGGACCCGCGCCATTTCCAGTCGCTGCTGATGGAAGCGACGCTGCTCGACCGCATGGGCAACGAAAAGCTCGCGGCGCGCGCGTACGGCATCGCGCTGTTTCAGGCGCCACCCGACACGCAGTTGGACCCGGCCACGCGGCAAGCGGTGCAACGCGGCCGCGAAGTCCACGCGAAGTACCAAACCGAAATCACCCGCTTCGTCAGCGACAGCGCCGCCACCGCACAGGCGCAATGCTCCGGCACGGAAAAGCGCCGCATCGACCAGTTCATCGGCATTTCCCTGCGCACGCAGCAGCGCTACCAGCAGGACCCGCTCGAGTACTACTACCCGGGCCTGCCTTCGGTGGAGTTCTTCGAGCGCGAGCAGTTTCCGTGGCTCGAAGCTTTCGAAGCGGAAACTCCCGCCATGCGCGCGGAACTGGAAGCTGCCATGGCCGGCAATGCGGCGGAGTTCACGCCGTACGTGCAGTACGACAAGCACCTGCCGCTGGACCAGTGGGCAGAGCTGAACCACAACCCGGACTGGACTTCGTACAACCTCTACCGCGAAGCGAAGCCCATCCCCGAGCACGTGGCTCGTGCGCCGCGCACCTTCGCCGCCGTGCAGAAGATTCCGCAAGCGTTCGTGCCGCGGCGCTCGCCGGTGGCGCTGTTCAGCGTACTGCAGCCGCACACGCACATTCCGCCGCACACCGGCATCGCGAACTTCCGCCTGCTGGTGCACCTGCCGCTGGTGCTTCCCGGCAATTGCCGCTTCCGCGTGGGCAACCAGACGCGCGACTGGCAACTCGGCCAGGCCTGGGTGTTCGATGACACCATCGAACACGAGGCCTGGAACGACAGCGACAAGGTGCGTGTCATCCTCATCTGCGATATCTGGAACCCGTTCCTGTCGCCGGAAGAACGCACCGCCATCGCCGCCGTCATTGCTGCCACGGACACCTTCAACGGCACGCAGCCCACGGCGAGTGCCTGACGAACGCATGCGAATCCACTGAAGCGCCAGCAGCGCTGCCTTGCCCCCGGAACCACTGCCATGTTGCTACGCATTCCGAATTTGCTGACGCCGCCCGAAGTGGCGCGCCTTGTGGCCTTGGCGGGTGAACTGCCCTTCGTGGACGGGCGCGTGTCAAACCCCGCGAATACCACCAAGGTGAACCTGCAGGCAGACACCCGCGACCCGCGTTACGTGGAGTCCGCGCAGCTCGTGGCCACCGCTTTCGCCCGCTCGCGCGAGTTCAACGACTTCGCACTGCCGAAGCGCGTGGCGCCGCCCTTGCTCAGCAAGTACGAGCCCGGCATGAAGTACGGCGCGCATGCGGATGCGGCACTGATGCAGTTGCCTTCCACGAAACTGCGGTCGGATCTTTCCTGCACGGTGTTTCTGGAAGACCCGAACAGCTACGAAGGCGGCGAACTCTCCATCCAGCTGGGCAACCAGCGCATCGCCTTCAAGTGCGCGGCAGGCGAGGCCATCGTCTACCCCTCCACCACGAACCACGAAGTCATCCCCGTGCGTTCGGGGCGACGGCTGGTGTCCATCACGTTCATCGAAAGCTTGGTCCCTGACGCCCACCAGCGGCAGCAGGTGTATGAACTGAACGAACTGGCTGCGCTGGAAGGGCTGCGCATGGAACACGACAACCGCGTGCGGCTGGACGTGGTGCGCCAGAACCTGCTGCGCATGTGGGCGC
>JBEGRA010000050.1:0-5079 GCA_041180705.1 Pseudomonadota bacterium
CGCTCATGCAGAACACGCTGGAAAGCGCGCAGCGCCGCCGCGGGTAATTTTGTGGGAGGGAGCTTGCTCCCGACTCTTCACCTTGTAGGAGGCAGCTTGCTGCCGACTCCAAGAGTCGCGAGCAAGCTCGCTCCTACAGGTGATTGATCAGGGGATGGTGTAACGCCAGCTGCTGCCGGCGGCACCATCTTCCAGCAGCACGCCGCGGGCCGCGAGCCCATTGCGCAGGGCATCGCTCTGCGCCCAGTCCTTCGCGGCGCGGGCAGCCACACGGGCCTCCATGGCGGCCGCCACTTCTACCGGCGTCGGCACATCCGCCACCAGCGTTGCCGGCGACTGCAACCACGCCTCGGCGGGTGCCTGCAGCAAGCCCAGCACGCTGCCCAGCGTCTTCAGTTCCGCCGCCAGCGCTGCAGCTTGCTCGGCCTGCTTCGCCTTGCGGGCCTTGTTCAGTTCACCCGCCAGTCCCTGCAGCGCAGCGAGAGCTTCAGGCGTATTGAAGTCGTCGTCCATGGCCGCGCCGAACTGCGTGGTGGCCGCCGTGGGCGTATAGCTTGCCGCCGGCTCCACGCCGCGCAGCGCGAGATACAAACGCTCGAGGGCGCGGTCCGCCTGCTGCAAATTTTCCGGAGCGTAGTTGATGGGGCCGCGATAGTGGCTGGCAAGCACGAACGCGCGCATCACTTCCGGGCGCAGCTTCGGCAGCACTTCGCGCACGGTGAAGAAGTTGCCGAGGCTCTTCGACATCTTCTCGTCGTTCACGTTGACGAAGCCGTTGTGCATCCACTGGCTAACGAACGCACTGCCACATGCGCCGCAGGTCTGCGCAATCTCGTTTTCGTGGTGCGGGAATTTCAGGTCGAGGCCACCGCCATGAATATCGAAGTGGTCGCCGAGCAGCGCCGTGCTCATGGCGGAGCACTCGATATGCCACCCCGGACGCCCAGGGCCCCAAGGCGATTCCCAAGCCGGCTCGCCGGGCTTGGCGTGCTTCCACAGCACGAAGTCGAGCGGGTCGCGCTTGCCTTCGTTCACATCCACTCGCGAACCGGCGCGAAGGTCTTCCAGCTTCTTGCCGGAGAGCTGCCCGTAGCCGGGGAAACTGGACACGGAATACATGACATCGCCGTCGGCGGCGACATACGCATGCCCGCGCGCGATGAGCTGTTCCACCATCGCGACGATCTGCGGTACGTATTGCGTGGCTCGTGGCTCGTGGTCCGGCCGCAATAATCCGAGCGCGGCGCAGTCCTCATCCATGGCATTGATGAACCGCGCGGTCAGCGCCTCCATGGTTTCGCCATTCGCGCGGGCGCGGTCGATGATCTTGTCGTCGATGTCCGTGATGTTGCGGACGAACGTGACCTTCAGGCCACGCCACAGCAGATGGCGGCGGATGGTGTCGAACACCACCAGCATGCGCGCGTGGCCCACGTGGCAGAAGTCGTAGACGGTGATGCCGCAGACATACATGCGCACCTCGCCGGGCGTGAGCGTACTCAGCGGCTCTTTGCGGCCAGACAGCGAGTTGTGGAGCTGGATCATCGTCGGTTCACCATGGCAGCAGGAATGCGGATTCAAGCCGCAGGCGGCGCATTTTGCACCAGAAGGCGCGCGCGAACGATGGCGGGCGGCATCAGGGCCAGCAGCGGCTGCAGCTCGGGCCCGGCGTGGCTGCCGGTCAGCGCCAACCGCAGCGGCAGGAAGAAGCCCTTGCCCTTGGCACCCGTGGCGGCCAGCACCGCGGCGCCCAGCGCCTTCACGTTGGGGCCGTGGGCTTCGTAGGCGGCGGCCAGGGCCATGAAGAAGGCAGTGTGTGAGGCAGCATCCGGGAAGCAGTCGCGAGCAAGCTCGCTCCCACAGGCCTCCGAATCGACACCGAACACCACCCGCGCCCAGTGCTGGGCTTCCGTGGGCAGCGTGATGTTGCCGCGAACCAAGGCGAGGAAGCCTTCTTCGGCGCCTTCGGGCACCAGACCCGCAAACCACGGGCGCAGTTCCGCGAGGCTGGCGCGTTGCACGGCCTCGTGCTGCCAGTGGCGCAACTGCGCTTCGTCCACCTGCGCCGGCGCACGGCCCAGGTGGTTGGTGTCGAACCCGGCAGCGAGCGCGGCGTCGTCCATCCAGCCCGGCTCGGCGTAGCTATGGCCCAGCCGCGCCATGAAGTTGCGCAGGGCGGCCGGCAGGTAGCCCTGTTCGCGCAGGTCCGCGAGGGAGGTGGCGCCTTCGCGCTTCGACAGCGGGCCGCCCGTGGCGGAACCCAGCAGCGACAAGTGGCCGTACTGCGGCGCAGGCAGCCCGAGCGCCTGCAACACCAGCAGTTGGCGGTAGGTGTTGGTGAGGTGGTCTTCGCCGCGCAGCACGTGCGTGATGCCCATGAGCGCATCGTCCACGGCATTGGCGAAGAAGAACGCGGCACTCCCGTCCCCGCGTGCGATGACGAAGTCCCCGATTTCGGCGGCGGCGCTCTGCTGCGGGCCGCGCACCAGGTCCGTGAAGGCGACGCTGCCGCCCTCCGGCACACGGAACCGCAGCGTGGGCTGGCGCCCTGCGGCGGCCTGGGCGGCGCGCTGTTCAGCGGAAAGATGACGGCAAGTGCCCAAGTACCGCGGCGGACGCCCGCTTTCCAGTTGGCGCTTGCGGCTGACCGCCAACTCCACCTGCGAGCAATAGCATTCGTACACCTGCCCCGCCTCGCGCAGGCGGGCGATGAGGCTGGCGTAGATGGCCGTGCGTTCGGACTGCCGATAGGGCCCCGGCGCACCGGCCTCCCCGTCCGGCCCGGCGTCCCAGCCGAGCCCCAGCCAGCGCAGGTCCGCCATGCATTCCAGCGCGAAGTCCGCGGTGGAGCGGGCGGCGTCGGTATCTTCCAGGCGCAGCACGAAACGGCCGCCGGCCTGCCGGGCCAGCAGCCAATTGAACAGGGCCGTGCGGGCGTTGCCCAGATGGAGGCGCCCGGTGGGGCTGGGCGCGAAGCGGGTGGTAAGCGTTGCCGTCGACATGGGCGGCAAGTGTACGGCAAACTGTCCGCTCGCCTGACTGGAGCTAAGCTGAATGTCCCCGACCTTTTCGAAGTTCACCGCGCGCCTGGCCCAAGGCCTGATGGCGCTGGCCCTGCCCTTGGCCCTCTCGCTGGCCTTGCCGGTACAAACCGCGCAGGCGGCGGAGCCCCCGCGCGTCCTGGTGGAAACCTCCCTCGGCGACTTCGTCATCGAACTGAACACGGAACGCGCGCCGCTCACCAGCGCCAACTTCCTGCAGTACGTGAAGGACGGCTTCTACAACGGCACCATCATCCACCGCATCGAAAACAACTTCGTGGTGCAGGGTGGCGGCTACGACACCGCGTACAAGTCGAAGCAGACGCGCGGCCAGATCGTCAACGAATCCGGCAATGGCCTGTCGAACAAGCGCTTCACGGTCGGCCTCGCCCGCACCGGCAGCCCGCACTCGGGAACGTCGCAGTTCTACGTGAACCTGGCGGACAACGAAGTGCTGGACCCGAACCCGGCGCGTTGGGGCTATGCGGTCTTCGGCAAGGTCGTCGATGGCTTCGACGTGGTGGACCACATCGGCCAGCAGCCCACGGGAGACGTCGCCACCTTCAAGTCGTCGGCGCCGCTCACGCAGATCATCATCCGCCGCGTGTTCCTCATGCCGCCCGCGGCCCCGCAGCCGGCACCCGTCGCCGCGCCCGCCCCGGCTCCCACCCCGCCGCCCCAGAACTAGCCCCGGCGGCAAGGACGGCGCGCCGTCGTGCCAACGCTGTTCATTTCCGACCTGCATCTGGACGAGGCGGCGCCGGAGATTACCGCCCGATGCCTCGCCTTCCTGCAAGGCGAGGCGCGCGGTGCCGCGGCGCTGTATGTGCTGGGCGACCTCTTCGAAGCTTACCTGGGCGACGACGACCAGCCCGCTTGGCGCGAGCCGGTGCTGGACGCCTTCCGCGCGCTGGCGGCAAGCGGCACGGCGCTGTATTTCCTGCCGGGCAACCGTGACTTCCTGCTGGGGCAGGCCTTCGCCACGCGTGCCGGCGGCACCGCCCTGCCCGACCCCTTCGAGCTGCAGTTGTACGGAACGCGCGTGCTGGTGACGCACGGCGATGCGCTCTGCACGGACGACCGCCCCTACCAAACCTTGCGTGCCACCGTGCGCGACCCGAAATGGCAGCGCGCCGCGCTCAGCCTTTCGTTGGCGTCACGTCAGGCTTTCGCCGCCGCAGCACGGCAAGGCAGCAAGCAACACACCGCGCAGCAACAAGCCATGCTCATGGACGTGAATGCCGCGGCCGTGGAACACGTGCTGCGTGGCTCCGGCTGCAGCGTGCTGCTGCACGGCCACACGCATCGCCCGGGGCAGCACGAAGTCGTGGTGGATGGCCGCACCTGCCAGCGCCTCGTGCTGGGCGATTGGTACACGCAGCGCAGCGCGCTGCGCTGGGATGAACAAGGGCCGGCCTGGTTCCCAGCGTCTCCCAAGCCGACTTGAACGCCCCCCCTGCGTTGCGGTACAACGACTGCATAAATCACCGCCTACGCGCCGCGCAAGGATGAGGAAACTCCATGGCGAATCCCAGGACGAAAATCATCACGCCGGCTAAAGCTCCGGAGTCTCATTGGCTCGGCGGCCTTCTGCTCGCGACCCTGCTAGTCTTGACCCCGTTCGGGTCTGCGACGGCTGCGGACAGCAACGACGCACGGGTCATCACCAAAATCTCCGGGCAGACTCTGAAGCAAATCCTGGAAAGCGATGGCTATACGGCGCTCGCCCTCGACCAAGACGGCGACATGACCGGCAAAGTGGATGGCATCCCCTTCATTGTCATCATCGCGGAGGATCACCAGTCAATGATGTTCCGTTACGCCGCCTCCGGCACCAAAGCAAACCTGCGGAAGGTGAACGACTGGAACCGTGCCAAGAAATACTCGCGCGGCGTGATTGATGATGACGGCGATCCGATGCTGGAACTGGACCTCGATCTCGAGGGAGGCGTGACGGTGGCACGCGTCAAGAACTACTTCCTGACGGCCATCGTCAGCATGAAGGCGTTCCGCGAGGATGTCTGCAAATAGAGAGTCA
>JBEGRA010000051.1:0-10901 GCA_041180705.1 Pseudomonadota bacterium
TCTCCCGCGTATGGTGAATATTTTCTGTCAGGAGCTCGAGCGCCGCGCGGCGCTGGTGCAGCAGGCGCACGTAGCAGAGGACTTGGCCGTGCTCGCTCGCGAAAGCCACGTATTGAAGGGAAGCGCGGCCACTTTCGGTGCGCATGAGTTGCAGCGCCATGCCGCGCGCGTGAATGACGCCTGCCGCTCCGGAGCCAACGCGGAAGCGCTCGAGCACGCAGCCTTGCTGCTGGCGGCCGTGCCGCGGACCTTGGTCGCGCTGCGCTCGGCACTGGCTGGTATCGTCGCATGAGCGCGGTGACGGCCCTTCACCGGCTACTGCTGGTCGAAGACAGCGACGCTCAGGCGGCCGTCTATGCAGCGTACCTTCCCGAAGCCCGTTTCGCTGTGGTGAGGGTTGCCACGGGCGAGGCTGCGTTGGCTGAACTGACCGCAAGCCCCTACGACCTGCTGCTGCTGGATTTGCAGTTGCCCGGCATTCAGGGGCTGGAGGTGCTGCGTCGCGTGAAGAGCGCAAAGCTTGAAGTGCCGGTGGTCGTGATGACGGATAGCGGCTCCGTGGATACCGCCGTGGAAGCCATGCATCTTGGGGCCGTGGATTTTCTCGCCAAGCCCGTCAGTGCCGGCAGGCTGCGCCTGGCAGTGCTCGGCGCGGTCAATGGTGCCAACGGTGCAACGGGGGGCAACGGGGCCACTGGCAAGGCGCCAACCCCAGCCCCCATTCGCACACTCGCCGTGGTGGAAAGGGAAGCCATCGAGGCGGCGTTGCTCGCTTGCGATGGCAATATTCCACGAGCGGCTGCAGCGCTCGGGGTTAGCCCGTCGACGCTCTACCGAAAGAAACAGGCCTGGGAAGATGCCGACACCGGGCCGAAGGGGAAGCCATGAACCATGTTGATACCGCGCGACGTCCGCGCATCCTGGTGGTCGACGACCACCCGCTCATGCGCGAAGGTCTTTTCCAATTGCTGTCCGGCGAACCGGATTTTCAGCTCTGCGGTGAGGCGGACAGTGCCGCGGCGGCCATGGCTGCCGTGGAGCGTCTGACCCCCGATGTGGTGGTACTGGACCTGACCCTGGGCAACGATGACGGCCTGGAGGTGGTGCGAGCCTTGCACGCGCAGTATCCGCAGGTGCGCATTCTGGTGCTTTCCATGCACGACGAGATGCTTTACGCCGAACGTCTGCTCGCGTTGGGCGCGCATGGCTACGTGATGAAGCAGGAGAGCCCGGACGTATTTCTGGGAGCCTTGCGCAAGGTCGCGGCGGGCGACCATTTCGTGAGTGCGGCTGTGGGCAGTCGCCTGTTCGGAAAGCTGGCGCGCTTGCGCGAGCCCGGCACGGCCCGTGGTGGTGACCGCCTGACGGACCGCGAGCACGATGTGTTGCGGGAAGTGGCCAAGGGTCTGGGGACGCAGGAAATCGCCAATGCGCTCGGCATGAGCGCCAAGACGGTCGACTCTCATCGCCGCAATATTCGCGAAAAGCTGGGGCTTGCTTCAGCCGGCGACTTGGTCCGCTATGCCGTGCGTTGGGCTGAAAGCGGGGAATAGGCGCCCGGCCCTGAAAGTGGCTTTCCGCACGGACGCGGTGGCCGTTTCCTGACAAGCAGCCCTGTGCTCAGGGTTCCTTCAGGGTTTTTCTTATCCACGGGCGCGGGCCATTTTGGTCCACTCGTCCCATGTCCTCTCTCCTTGAATTTCCCGCCCTCGACCGCGACAGCCGCACCCGTGGCACTGCCGTGGGTGCCATGGCGGGCGGGGCAGGGGTCGTGCGGCTGGAGCCGCTGGTCATGCCGCACCACCCCACGGGGACCAGCGCCGCCGCCCATCGGGTGCGCCTGTCCGTTGCGCGTGTGGCGCGCTTCGACTCTACCGTGCTCATTCTTGGGGAGAGCGGCACCGGCAAGGAAGGTGTGGCTCGTGCCGTTCATGCGCTTTCCGAACGCCGCGACGGGCCTTTCGTTCCGGTGAACTGCGGGGCCATCCCCGCCGAGTTGCTGGAAAGCGAATTGTTTGGTCACGAGAAGGGTGCCTTCACCGGCGCGCACGCCGCCCGCAAGGGTCGGTTCGAACTTGCCGAGGGCGGCACGCTGTTCCTCGACGAGATTGCCGAGATGAGTCCCGTGATGCAGGTGAAGCTGCTCCGCGTGCTGCAGGAGCGCTGCTTCGAGCGTGTGGGCTCCGGCGAATTGCGCAGTGCCGACGTGCGCATCATCGCGGCCACGCATCGCAATCTGCCCGAGGCCATCGCCGCCGGGCGTTTCCGCGAAGACTTGTACTTCCGTCTGAACGTGTTTCCCATCCAGTTGCCGGCCTTGCGCGACCGCTTGCAGGACCTGGGTGAGCTGGTCACGGAACTCTCCGGGCAACTGGAACTGCGTGGTTTCCCCGCGCCGGTGTTCGCTCCCTGTGCCATGGATGCGCTGATGGCGCACCGTTGGCCCGGCAATATCCGGGAACTGGAAAACCTCATCGAGCGCTTGGCCGTGTCGCATGGCGATGCCGTGGTGCGTGCCGCAGACCTGCCCTCGCCGTATGGTGCGGTGGTGTTGCCTGCGCCGGCTGCCGTGGCGAATTTGCCTGCGGTAGCTGCCGACGCCTTGCCTGCCGCCGAGTTGGCTGCCGGGCTGCCGCCTGCCTTGGCTGCTGCGGCTCCCAGCCTTTCCCTGCAACTGCCCGCCGATGGCACGGACTTGAAATCCGTACTGTCGCAAGTGGAGGCTGAACTCATTCGCCAGGCCATGGAGCGTACGGACGGCGTGGTGGCGCATGCGGCGAAGCTGCTGGGCTTGGGCCGAACCACTTTGCTGGAAAAACTGAAGCGTGCGGAAGGGCTTGGTTTGGGGGCCCTCCCGGAGCCGGCCCTGTAGCGTGTCGGTATTCGGTCGTTCGCGCCGCTGCGCCCTCGGCATGGGGGCTACCGCACAGCCGTTGCCGGCCAAACCGTGCAGCATTGCCGTCCGTGCCCCCACTCGTGGAGGTCGCGCGCCTTGGAGAGCGAGGCAATGCTAGAGTACGTGGCAAGTGAAGACATGAACGCCCCAGCCCTTCGTCCCTCTGCCCGTCCGCGTCATCGCGTGCTGCTTGCCGACGATCATCCCATCGTCCGGCAGGGTTTGCGGCGCCTGATCGAACAGGAAGAAGACCTGTGCGTCTGCGGCGAGGCGGAAACTGTCCGCGAAGCCAAGATTGCCATCCGCGAGCTGCAGCCCGATGTCGTCATCGTGGATATTTCGCTGCGCCAGGGCGACGGCATCGAACTCGTGAAGGATACGCGTGCGCACTACCCGGCCATGCCGATGCTGGTGCTGTCCATGCACGACGAAGCCATCTACGCGGAGCGCATGCTCAGTGCCGGCGCCAATGGCTACATCATGAAGCAGGCGGCCAGCGACCAGTTCCTGCTGGCATTGCGCCGGGTACTGGACGGCGGCATCTACGTCAGCGAAGCCGTCGGCAACTCCATGATCCAGAAGTTTGCAGCGGGCGGTGCGTACATCTCGACGAACCCCATCGACGGTCTGAGCAATCGCGAATTGCAGGTACTGCAGATGATCGGCAAGGGACTGTCGACGCGTCAGGCGGCCGATGCCCTGAATCTTTCGGTGAAGACCGTGGAGTCGCACCGACAGCGCATCAAGCGCAAGCTGGGCTTGGGTACGGGCGCGCAACTTGTGCAGTACGCGGTGAACTGGTTCTCCGGGCGCGAGGGCGGGACCGCCTAGGTTTTCTCAGGGTTTCCCGCAAACGCGCGTTTCGTCATCAAGGTCTCCGCGGCTCCGCCGACAACGGGGCGATGTCATCTTCTCCCGCTTCCCTGTCCGCCTTTCCCGGTCGTCACGAACGCATTCTCGCGGGCACCGGTTGCGGGCACTGGGACTGGAACCTGGCGACTGGCGGCGTCTGGTACGACACGCGGTTTCGCGAGTTGCTGGGGCAGGCCCCGGGCGAGGAGTTGCCGCGAACTTTCCTCGCCCTGCAGGAGCAGGTGCACCCCGAAGAGCGTCCCCGTCTGTTGCCCGCCATCCGCCGCCATCTCGAGCAACAGCAACCGTTCCGCTTCGACTGCCGTTTGCGCCGGCAGGATGGCGCCTGGCTGTGGGTGCGGCTGAGCGGCGCTGCGGAGCGCGATGCCACCGGCCGCCCCGTGGCGATGGCGGGCGCGCTGGAAGACATTTCCCAGGAGAAGCGGCAAGCTCAGGCCCTGCACCGCTCCGAGGAATTCCTGCGACGTACTCTCGACTCGCTCACGACTGCCGTCGGGGTTCTCGATGCCCGCGGCGAGATTGTTGAAATCAATCGCGCGTGGCGGGAGTTTCCTTCGGCCACCGGTTTGGCGGGGCTGCGGTTCGGCTTCGGCGAGCACTACGCCACCTCCTGTCGCCATGCGGTAGCGCGTTGTCCCCAGGGCGCCGAGTTGGCACAGGGGGTTGCGGAAGTCCTGTCGGGCGAGCGCGAAAGCTTTCTGCTGTCTTATGCCGCCAGCGAGGAGGAGCGCGAGATTCATCTGCAGGTGCGGGTTTTGCCCTGCGAGGTGGGCGGCTCTCGCGGTGCCATCGTGGCGCACGAAGATGTCACCGCCCTCCAGTTGGCCAGTCGGCGCGCGGCCGAGACCAGCGAGTTCTTCGGGTTGGTGCTCGACACGGTCCCTTCCATGCTGGCTTATGTGACGCAGGAGTTGCGTATCGATTGGGCCAACCGCGCCCTTCAGGAATGGCTGGGACAGTCGGCAGACGCTTTGCAGCAGCGAGCACTGGAAGAGGTGTTGCCTGCCGCGTATGTCACCGTGCTGCGGCCGCGGCTCGAAGCGGTGCTGGCCGGACGTATCGTGGACTTCGAGGTGGATTTGCCGGCAGGCGAAGAGACTCGTCAGTTCGCCGTCAGCCACCTCCCGCACCGTAGTGCCGGTGAGGTCACGGGGTTCTTCCTCGTCGCGCGCGACATCACGCAACACCGCCGCCTTGAAGGGGAGTTGCGTCAGGCACAGAAGATGGAAGCCGTGGGGCAACTCACCGGCGGCATCGCGCACGACTTCAACAATTTGCTGGCAGTGGTTATCGGCAATCTGCAGTTGCTGGAGCGACCATTGAAGGATGAGCCGCGCTTGGCGGGGCAGGTGGGTACCGCCCTGCGTGCCGCCATGCGTGGTGCAGAGCTCACGCGGCGTCTGCTGGCGTTCTCGCGCCAGCAGGTGCTGGCGCCCAAAGTCACTCTCGTCAATCGAGTGTTGCGCGGCATGCAGGACCTGCTGGTCCGCTCCATTGGTCCCGCGGTCACTATCGATGTGGTGTTGGCGCCGGATGCGTGGCCGGTGAATCTGGATGTGGGGCAGTTCGAGAACTGCGTGCTGAATCTCGCCATCAATGCCCGCGATGCGATGCCTACCGGCGGCACGTTGCTACTGGCTACTGCCAATCGACAGTGTGCGCCGCGGGCGAGCAGTTCCGGTGACCTGCCCGGGGGCGACTACCTCGAGGTGTCCGTATCGGATACCGGCACCGGCATGTCGCCGGAAGTCATCAAGCGGGTATTCGAGCCGTTCTTCACCACGAAGGGAATCGGGCGCGGCACCGGGCTGGGGCTGTCGATGGTCTACGGCTTTTGCGCGCAATCGGCGGGGCTGGTCGAGATCGACTCCACGCCAGGGTATGGGACCACGGTGCGGATGTTGTTCCCGCGCAGCACAGTGGCGCCGGTAAAGCCGTCACTCGTGGTGGCTGGAAGCGTCGAGGCACCTCGCGGGCAGGAACGCATTCTGCTGGTGGAAGATGACCCGGACTTGCGCGAGACGACGGCGGTGGGTTTGCGCTCGCTGGGTTACGACGTATTGCCGGTGTCGCGGGCGGCAGCGGCCATCGGTCTCTTGCGTATGGGCGCAGCGCCAGCCTTGCTGCTGACGGATGTGATGCTGCCCGGCGGCATGCTGGGACCGGAGCTTGCGCGCCAAGCACGGTTGTTGTGTCCGCGGTTGCCGGTGTTGTTCACCACGGGTTACGGCGGCCCCTCCGCGGAAGAGGCGGTACCGGGCGCTACCGTCATCGACAAGCCTTTCGGGCTCGCGGAATTGGCAATACGCATACGAGCGGTGCTCGATGCAGAAAAGCCTGCCGCCGCGGGTCGCCCTCCCGTTCTGGCCATGGAGCGTAGCGCATGAGTAGTGGCGACAACCGCTTGCTGGCAGTGGACGACCAGCCGGATATTCTCGACTTCATCAGTCAGGTGGCAGAAGCGGCGGGCTGGCAGGTGGCACTGGCGGAAAGCGCCGCCCAATTTCGCGCCCTGCTCCCCGCCTTCTCGCCCACGCTCATCTTGCTGGACCTGCAGATGCCGGGGGGCGATGGCATCGAACTGCTGCGCGATCTCGCCAAAGCGCAGGTGAAAGCGCCGGTGCTCATTTCCAGCGGCATGGACGCGCGCGTGCTCGCGAGTGCCGAGCAACTGGGGCGTGCACAGGGGCTGACCATGGCAGGTATCCTGCCGAAGCCCTTGCTGCTGGCCGACCTCGAGGCCGTTTTGGCGCAGCACCATAGCGCGCCGCGGATGCCGCAAGCGTCGGACTTGGCGCGTGCCATCGAAACGCGACAGTTGGCGGTGCACTATCAGCCCCTGTGCCGCTTGGTGGCCGGCGCGTGGCGGCCGTGTGCCGTGGAGGCGCTGGCACGTTGGCAGCATCCGGATTTCGGCTTCGTGCCGCCGGACCGCTTCATTCCGTTGGCCGAGGAGACCGGGTTGATCGCCGGGCTGACGGACCAGGTGCTGCGTGAAGGCGTACGCCAATTGGCGGAATGGCGCACGAGTGGGCTCGACCTCGGGCTGTCCGTGAACTTGTCGCCGCGCTTGGTACGCGATCTGGATTTTCCGGATCGGCTGGAGCAACTCGCGGGCGTGGCAGGGGTGCCGCCACGGCGCGTGACGCTGGAGATTACCGAGACTGCCACCCTCAACGACCCGGCGCGCACTCGCGACATCCTGACGCGCATGCGTTTGAAGGGCTTCGGTCTGGCGCTCGATGATTTCGGCACGGGCTGGTCTTCGCTGACGCAGCTGTATCAGATGCCGTTCAATGAACTGAAGATCGACAAGAGCCTTGGGCTGGAACTGCACCACAGTGCGGAGGCGCGCACCATTGTGCGTTCGCTGGTGGATCTGGCGCATAACCTCGGGTTGGAAGTGTGCATGGAGGGCATCGAGACGGAGGCGGCACTCGACTTCCTGGCGGGCGTCCGTTGCGATGTGGCGCAAGGCTATTTCCTTGGGCGCCCGGCGCCGGCGGCGCTTCTGGAGACCCAGTTGCGACCGTCCGCTGCGCTGCGCTCGGTGGGCCTGGCCCGGGAGCCTGAAGCGCTGCGGGCGTGACGCGTTTCCGGTTCCGCTCGGGAGACCGCTGCTAGACTGCATTGCATGAACACCCTGCAGTCGCAAAGCCCGCCGCCCGTCCTGTTGGCGGAAGACGACCCCGTTGCCCGGCTGATGGTGGCGCAACTGTTGCGTCGCGCAGGCTACGCCGTGACCGAAGTCGAAGACGGTCAGGCGGCGCTCGCGGCTTTGGAGCAGCATCACTACCCCATTCTGGTGACCGACTGGGAGATGCCGGGTCTTGATGGCGTGCAGCTTTGCCGCGAAGTGCGTTCGCGCTCCTTCGGTGGGTACGTCTACACGGTACTGCTCACCTCCCGCGACACGCAGGAGCAGATAGTGGCAGGGCTCGAAGCCGGCGCGGACGACTATTTGACGAAGCCGGTGCACGAAGCCGAACTTTGCGCCCGCCTGAACACCGGGCGCCGTATCCTGGCGCTGGAAAGCAGCCTACGCGAGGCCAAGGCGGCGGCAGAGCGCCTCTCGGTGACCGATGCGCTCACCGGTACCTATAACCGTCGCTATCTCATGCAGGAACTGCCGGGCGAGGTGGAAAGAACCCGCCGTTTCGGGCGACCGCTTTCCATCGTCATGTGCGACCTCGACCACTTCAAGCGCGTGAACGACACCTGGGGGCACCAGGTGGGTGATGAGGTCTTGCGCGAATTCGCGCAGCACCTCGCTACGGGTACGCGTGCCGGCATCGACTGGTGCGCGCGCTACGGTGGCGAGGAGTTCGTCATCGTGCTCCCGGAAACGGACGCCGATGGGGCCGCCAACCTTGCCGAGAAATTGCGGGCTGGTATTTCCAGTTTGCTGGTGCGCGCGCCGGACGGCTCGCGCGTGGAGTTCACGGCCAGCTTTGGCGTGGCCGGGGGGCGCCGCGGCGCGGAAACCGCCGACCCGCCCATCTTGCTGGCCCGTGCGGACCTCGCGCTCTACCAGAGCAAGCAGGACGGTCGGAACAAGGTCACCTTGCGCGGCTGACCCTGGCGCTCATCGCGTCAGGCGTTCGCGTAGCGCCGTTACCGTCGCCGAAAAATCACGGCTGACTTCTCCCGCCATGGCGAGGCAGCGCTCTGCCTCGCGCGTGTGCGTGGCGTCTTCCAGCGCACCGGCACTCGTGGCCAGCGTTGGTGCGTGCAGGCTGGCGGCAGCGCCTTTCAAGCGGTGAGCATGCCTTCTGGCGGTCGCCAGGTCTTCCTTTTCCAGTGCGTTCACGATCGCGGCCAGCGTGGTGTCGCCACTGGCAATGAACGTGGCCACCAGTTGCCGTTCGAATTCCTGGTCTCCCGCGGACACCGCTTCGAGCGCAGGCCAATCCACCCACTCCATGGGTGGCAGCGTATTCACTACCCGGGTCAGGCAGCGCACCAGTGCCGCAGTCTCCAGTGGCTTGCCCAAATGGTCATCCATGCCTGCAGCGAGACAGGTGTGGCGGTCTTCCTCGCGTACATTCGCGGTGAGCGCAACGATGAGCGTGCGCGGTAATTGCGCCGCCTGTTCCAGGCGTCGTATCTCGCGTGCTGCCGCATAACCATCCAGCACCGGCATCTGGCAGTCCATCAGCACCAAGGGCGGCTGGTGTTCTTGCCAGGCGCGCACGGCGGACGCGCCGTCGCCGACCAGTTCCACTTGGCAGCCCAGTTTTTCGAGGCGTCGCTGGACTACCTTGCGGTTCACTTCGTTGTCTTCCGCCACCAGTACGCGCAGACCGGGGAACTGCGCATCCGGCACTTTGGTGTCAGGTGTGCGTTCGCTCGGCCCGTCCAGTGCTTTCCCGCTGCGTACGGTGAACCAGAAGGTGGAGCCTTCGCCTTCCTTCGTTTCCACGCCCACGCTGCCACCCATGCGTGTGGCGAGTTGCTTGACGATGGACAGCCCGAGGCCAGTGCCGCCGAAGTGTCGCGTGGTGGAGGCTTCCACTTGTGTGAAGGCGGTGAATAGTCGGGCGAGACGTTCCGGGGGAATGCCGATGCCCGTATCTTTCACCGTGAAGCGCACTTCGAGGCCGTTCGCGGACACGCGTAGCTCCACGCGACCACTGGCCGTGAATTTCAAGGCATTCGACAGCAAGTTCGTCAGGCATTGCTGTAGACGCATTGGGTCGCCGATGAGCGTGTGGGGAACCGCCGGGCTGACGCTGATGCACAGCGGCAAGGCTTTCGCCTCGAACGCTGGGCGCAGCAAAGCTACGGCCTCTTCCAACCACGGACGCAGTTCAATGGCGACGGCTTCAAGTTCCAGTCGCCCACTTTCCACTTTCGACAGGTCGAGGATGTCGTTCAGCAACTGCAGCAGGGTTTCGCCACTGCTCGCAATCATGGCCACGTAGTCCCGTTGCGCTTTGTCCAGTGGCGTCTCCAGCAGCAGTTGCGCCATACCCAGCACGCCGTTCAACGGCGTACGAATTTCATGGCTCATGTTCGCCAGGAATCCGCTCTTCGCCAGGTTCGCCGCTTCGGCTGCCGCCTTGGCCTGCTGCAGTTGCTGTTCCAGTTCCTTGCGGACAGTAATGTCCAGCATCGTGCCGATGATGCGTTTGGGCCTGCCGGAGAAGTCCGTGACGACGCGGCCGGCATTGGCTACCCAGCGCACTGCGTCGCGGGGCGCCCAAAGGCGGTACTCCACTTCGAATCGTCGGTCGCTGTCCGAGGCCTTGGCGAGCGCGTCGGTAACGGTCTCCAGGTCTTCGGGGTGCACCATGGCCAGCCATTGGTCGATGGGCAGGCGGGGCAGGGTAGCCGGTGCGCCCAGCAACGTCATGAAGCGAGCGGAGCCCTGCAGCTCCTGCTCCACGAGGTCCAGGTCGAAGACGCCCACACCGCCGGCTTCCGGCGCGAGTTCCAGTATTTCGCGGGACAGGGTCATTCCCGGTTATCGGAAGCGGGTCGCCGGCCTTGAGTAGAATCGGGGCATGGATTCCCCTGTTCTCCCTCCGCAGCGAACCCTTTCCATGCGTTTTGCCCGCGCGACGGCTTGGGTGTTGCTCGCCGTGCTGGCGGTGTGCGCGCTTTTGGCGGGGGCCGTGGCCTGGGTACTCCGCCCGGAAGCGCTGCGGCAGCGGCTGGAGACAGAGCTTGGTGCGCGCCTGGGCGGACCCGTGCAAGTGGCAGCTTTGGACTACACCTGGCGTGACGAGCTGACGCTGGACCTGCGCGGTATCTCGTTGCCGGTCCCCGGTGGTGTGGGTGGCACCCTGCAAGTAGGCAAGTTTGAAGTTCGTACGGGGCTGCCTTGGCTGGCTGCGGCGCGTACCGCCTGGGCCGGTTGGAAGGGTGGTGCCGTGGAAGTGCAGCGCGTGGATTTACGCGATGTGCAGTGGCAGTCGGCAGACGGCGCTTCTCGCAAGCCGTTGCATCTCGACGAAGTGCTGGTGCTAGGGCTCCGCAAGGCAGCCGCTGGAGAGGAAAAGCTCAGCGCGACTGTCGTGGAGCTGCAGCTGGAAACCGCCACCGTGCGGCTGGCGCATCCGGCGTGGACGCCCGCCGTGACGCAGTTCGTGGTGCAGGTGGTGCCCGTGAACTTGCGCGAACTGCTGCC
>JBEGRA010000052.1:0-15624 GCA_041180705.1 Pseudomonadota bacterium
CTCGGCATCACGAGCATCGTCGTGTCGCACGACGTTCACGAAATCAGTGCCATTGCGGACTGCAGCTATCTGTTGTCGGAAGGCCGCGTCGTAGCCAGCGGGCGCCCCGATGAATTGCGCGGCAGCCAGAGCGAAATCGTTCGACAGTTCATGAATGGCATGGCGGATGGCCCGGTGCCGTTTCATTTCCCTGCACCGGACTATGAAACCCAGTTGCTCGGCGCCAGCTTCGGCAACCGTGGCACCGGCGGCGGCAAGGGGCCGCGATGAGTACCGTGAATCTCCGCATCGACCGCCAGGGTGGTCTCCGGGGTGCGCTGGAGAAACTCGGCGCCTATCTGCTTTTTTCGGCCCGCCTCCTGGTAGCCGTCCCGCGTTCCCTCCTGCGTCCTGCTCTCATCGTCGCGCAGGTGTACAACGCGGGGGCCTTGTCGCTCGCGCTCATCATGTTCTGCGGTCTGTTCGTCGGCATGGTGCTGGGACTGCAGGGCGCGGACCTGCTGCAACGCTTCGGCGCCGAAGAAGCGCTGGGGCCGGCGGCTGCGCTGGGCTTGCTGAAGCAGTTGGGTCCCGTGGTGGCGGCATTGCTGTTCGCCGGACGTGCCGGTACGGCCCTCACCTCGGAGATCGGCTTGATGGCGGCGACCGACCAATTGTCCGCCATGGAAATGATGGCAGTGGATCCGGTGCGCCGCGTCTGCGTGCCGCGTTTCCTGGGTGCACTCATCGCTTTGCCGCTGCTCACGGCCATCTTCATCACCATCGGGTTGTACGGCGCGCAGTTGGTGGGGGTGCAGTTGCTCGGCATCGACGCCGGCCAGTTCTGGTCGCAGATGCGTAACGCCGTGGAACTCGACGATATCGCCGAGGGCATGGTGAAGAGCCTGTTCTTCGCGCTGGCCGCTGCTTCCATTGCCGTCTACGAGGGCTTCCATGCCCAGCCCACGGCCGAAGGCGTGGGCCGCGCCACGACACGGACGGTGGTGAATTCCTCCATCGCCGTGCTGCTGCTCAACTACCTGCTCACTGCTCTCTACCTTCACTGAAAAGTTTTCGGGAAACGTCCATGCGCCAGTCCAGATCCATCGAGTTGGCCACGGGGTTCTTCGCCGCCCTGGGTTTCGCTGCGATGTTCTTCATGGTCACCCAGATCACCAACCGCAGTCCCACCTTCGGCGACGCCGGCTTTCGCCTGGAAGCGGACTTCGACAACGTCGGCAGTCTGAAAGAGGGCGCGCCGGTGTCGATGGCGGGTGTGAGCGTGGGGCGCGTGGAGTCCATCCGCTACGACCAGGGCACCTACAAAGCCCATGTCGTGTTGCGCATCCAGCCCCAATACAACCGGATTCCGGATGACAGCGATGCCGCCATCTTCACGGCGGGCTTGCTCGGCGGACAGTACGTCGGCCTGCAGCCCGGCGGTTCCGAGACCTATTACAAGGACGGCAGCCACGTCGAACTGACGCAGTCCGCCATTGTCCTCGAGGAACTCATCAGCAAGTTCCTGTTCTCATTCGCCAGCAAGGAGGCGGACCAGAAGACCGCCCCCCCAGCCCAGAGCCCGCAACCATGACGACCCGCCACTGCCGTTTCATTGTTTCCGCCTGCCTTGCCACCGTGTTCGCCGCGGGCACTGCCCATGCGGTACCCGCGCAGCCGGCAGTTGCGTCGGCGCCTGCGGCCACCGTGCAGGACCCGCAGCAGCAGATGACGGACCTTGCCAACCGTCTGGTCAAGGAACTGGATGCGCAGCGGCCAGCCCTGAAGAAGGACCCGGCACGCGTGTACGCGTTGGTGGACAGCCTGCTGACGCCGAACTTCGATCTGGAATATGCCGGTCGTCTGGTGTTGGGCACGCATTACCGCACCGCAACGCCGGAACAGCGCTCGCGCTTCGTGCGCGGTCTTTATCGCTCCCTGCTCAAGACCTACGGCGCCGCAGTGCTGGATTTCACGGCGGACCGCATGAAGTTCCTCCCGTATCGTCCGGACGCCTCGCCGGATACCGCGACCGTGCGCTCGGAGATTCGGCGCGATGACGGTACCCGCGTGCCGGTGAACTACGTCATGCGCCGCACGGCGGACGGTTGGAAAACCTGGGATGTCGTCATCGAAGGCATTTCGTACGTGCGCAATTTCCGCAAGGACCTCGGGACGGAGATCGATCAGCGGGGGCTGGATGCCGTGATTGCCCGTCTGGAGTCCGAGGCGGCGGGCATGGACGCCGCGCGGCGCAAGTGACTCGCCAGTGAACGACCAGACCACTTTTCGTTTCATCGAAGAAGGCGCCGGCCGCTTCGTGCTGTCCGGTGCTTTCGGTTTCGCCACGGCGCGACGCATCCTCGAAGCCAGCGAAGCGGCTTTTGCCAACTGCGAAACGGTGGTGGTGGATTTGTCTGGCGTTACGCAGGCAGACAGCGCGGGCCTTGCGGTGTTGCTGGAATGGGTCACCTGGGCGCATCACGCCCAACGCGAAATTCGCTTTCAGGCGATGCCGCGTTCCATCCGCGCCATCGCCCGCATTTCCGAGGTGGAAGGCCTGCTCGAACCGGGCGAGGACTTCAACAGCACGATGGTGATCGTGCGCGCACCAGCCAAGGCACCACCCGCGCCATCGGCGCAGGATTGAGTCGGCCCGGCCGAGTTACTCGCCGGCCGGGTCTTCCAGTGGTTCTTCGACGAAGGCGGGAACATTGCCGTCGTGGACTTTGTATTCGCGACGCTGCAGGTAGGCGTCGCGTACGAAGGCGTAGGGGTCGAAGGCCTGGTCGATGGCGGCATCCGCTACCAGCACACTGGCGCGGGTATCGACGAGATGCAGCGCCGCCAGACTGGCGCTGACGGAATCCTTGTCGATGTAGCTGCGGCCATCCAGCGCGTAGGTGACTGCCCACGTGGGAGCGTCGCGCACGGTGGACGCGCCGAGGAAGGGCAGCACCACGTAGGGCCCGGAAGGGACGCCCCACTTGCCGAGCGTCTGACCGAAATCCTCATCGTTCTTCTGCAGGCCAACCGCCGTGGCAGGGTCCATGAGACCGCCGACCCCGACGACCGTGTTCAAGGTAAAGCGCGCGAGATCCTTGGTGCCGTCGCGGAACTTGCCTTGAAGGAAGTTGTTCACGATGGTGTCTGCATAGGCGAGATTGCCGATGAAATTGCCGACCCCACTGCGTACGGGGCGCGGCAGCCGGGCGTAACCCTGCGCCAACGGCCGCAGCACGGCGCGGTCGATGCCGACGTTGAAGCGGTACATGGCGCGGTTGTAGCGCTCGAAACGATCGGCAGCAGGCGCGGTCGCCTTCGCATCTTCCGGAGGAGAGTCGGCGCGGGCTACCGGGGTGACGCACAGTGCGGCGACGAGGCAGAGCAGGGAAGCGAAGGCCGATGGAGCCGAGAGCAGGCGGTTCATGGGAAACAACGAAAGTGGCAAGAAGGCCATAGTTTAACGCCTCAGCGCCCGCGTGTTTCACCGTATTCCGGCTCGGGCAAAGGCTCGCCGCGGTCGACGTAGCCTTGCAGCTTGGGTGGCAGGAATTCGCGCAGTTCCGTGCGCCTGGCCGTGAAGCGGGCGGTTTGCACTTCGCTCACACCCGGGGTTGCCAACGCGCGGTTCAACTGATTGATGGCGCGGTTCAGGTCGCCGACGGCCAGCAGGTACTCTGCGGCGTAGTAGTTCGCTTCCGGGGCATCGCCCTGGGCGCTGGCGGCTTGTGCCAGCAGGCGAATCTGCAGCGGTGTGGCCGGTACGTTGTTGAACAGGTCAAGCAATACTCGGTGCGCTTCGGCGGCTTCGCCGGTGCGCAGCAAAGTGTCGCCGTACAACACTGTCACCGCCACGTTGCGCGGGAAGAGCGTCATGGCCTCACTCAGGGTGCGGCGCGCGGACTGCGTTTCCCCCGCCTTCAGGTAGGCCTCGGCCAAGGCTGTGTGGTAGGGAATGATTTGCGGGTGGGCAATGCGCAGTTCGCGCAGCGCGGCGATGGCTTCCGCCGGGTCGCCGGCAGCGGTGGCCGCGATGGCTCGCCCGTATCGACGCGCCGCTGGCAGGGGTACATCGCTTCCGGCGACGGCGTCTGCATAGGGTTCACGCGCATCGCGGCCTTCCGGCGTGGTCAGTACACGAACGCGCTCGCGCGCCAGTTGATAGCCCGTACTGTCCACGGGGCGGACGGTGGCGAATTGCTGGGCGCGGTCTTTGGCCTCGGCGATGCGGTTGGTGGTCACCGGGTGCGTCAGCAGGAATTCCGGGATGCGACTTGCGCCCAGCGTGGTCTGCCGCCCCAACGTCTCGAAGAACGTGGCCATGCCATTCGGGTCGTAGCCGGCGGAGGCAAGCACGCCCATCCCGACGCGGTCTGCTTCGGCTTCATTGGCGCGGGAATAATTCAGGCGTTGCTGCGCGGCCACGCCTTGCGATACGGCCACGGCACCTTGCACGGCATCGCCGCTGCCACCTGCGGCCACACCGATGAGGACCGCCGCCAGCATGCCCAGCGTCGTGAGTGTGGCGTTCTTGGTCTGCGCAGCCAGACTGCGCGCCAGGTGGCGTTGCGTGACATGCGAGATTTCGTGGGCCAGAACCCCCGCCAGTTCGCTTTCGTTTGCCGTGGCCGTGACGAGCCCGGCGTTCACGCCGATGAAGCCACCGGGGAGGGCGAAGGCGTTCAGGTCCGTATCCTTCATGATGAAGAAATGGAACTTCAGATTGCCTTCATGGGCTTGTGCAGCAAGACGCTGCCCGAGTTGCTGGACGTAGTCGGTGAGTTCGGGGTCTTCGAGGATTTCGCCCGAATCGCGCAACTGGCGCACGATGCTGGAGCCGATGCTGTATTCCTCGCCGGCCGTGAAAATCTGGTCCGCGGGCGTACCGATGTCGGGCAGGTCGTTCGCATGGCTGCCGCTGCCGGGGGGCTCGGTCGTTCCCGCGTGCAGTGTCCCCGGCAGGAACGCCGCCAACGTGGCGCAAAGCAACAGGGGGGCGGACAGGGCAGGGGCGAGACGCATGCTCTACTGGACCGCTGCTGCGTGGCGAGGTTCCCCGTTCACAGCGCTTCCGAGGCGAAATCCGCCAGTCGCGAGCGTTCCCCGCGTTGCAAGGTGATGTGGCCGGCGTGTGCCCAGCCGCGGAACCGGTTCACCACGTACGTAAGGCCGCAGGTCGTTTCGGTCAGGTAGGGCGTGTCGATTTGCGCAATGTTCCCCAGGCAGACCAGTTTCGTGCCTGGGCCGGCGCGGGTGACCAGCGCCTTCATCTGCTTGGGTGTCAGGTTTTGCGCTTCGTCGAGAATGAGGTAGCGGTTCAGGAAGGTGCGACCACGCATGAAGTTCAGCGAGCGAATCTTGATGCGACTGCGCAGCAGATCGTTGGTGGCCGACTTCGCCCAGTTGCCTGCATCCTGGCCTTGGGTCAGCACTTCCAGGTTGTCCATGAGGGCGCCCATCCAGGGCTCCATCTTTTCTTCTTCGGTGCCCGGCAGGAAGCCGATGTCCTCGCCGAGCGGCACCGTGACGCGCGTCATGATGATCTCGCCGAAACGCTTGGCATCCAGGGTCTGCTGCAAGCCTGCCGCCAGCGTGAGCAGGGTCTTGCCGGTGCCGGCAGGGCCGAGCACCGTGACGATATCGATTTCCGGATCCAGCAGGAGATTCACGGCGAAGTTCTGCTCGCGGTTGCGCGCGGCTATTCCCCACACGCCATGCCTTCCCGTGCGGTAGTCCTGCACGAGTTCGAGTACGGCTTCGTTCCCCTGCACCTGCCGCACGATGCACTCGAGGCCGCCTTCGGTGTCCTCGTAGACGAAAGTGTTCGGCGTCCATTCCGCCACCTGCGGGCCATTCACGCGGTAGAAGGTGCGCGTGCCTTCCTTCCACGATTGCATCTCGCTGCCATGCCTCGCCCAGAAGTCCGCGGGCAGCGCCAGCGAACCGGTGTGCAGGAGGTCGGCGTCGTCGATGGTGCGGTCGCTGAAATAGTCTTCGGCATGCACCCCGAGGATGGTGGCCTTGATGCGCAGATTGATGTCTTTCGACACCAGCGTGACCGGGGTTGCCGGATGCAGGCGCTGGAGCGCCAGCGCTTGGCCGAGAATGGCGTTGTCCGCGCCAAAACCCGGCAGTGTGTCGGGCAGGGCACCATCCAGACGCTGCGTCTGGAAGAACACGCGGCCGCTGGCGGCCGACTTCTTCACGCCACCCGCGAGCGCCGTGGCGTACTGCTGCCCGGGCAAGGGCAGGCCGGAATCGATTTGCGCCTTGTTGGCGCCCTGCATCAGTTCATCGAGAAAACGACTGACTTGACGCACGTTGCGCGCCGCTTCGGAAAGGCCCTTCTTGCCGTTGTCGAGTTCCTCCAGCACCACCATGGGGAGGAAGATGTCGTGCTCTTCGAAACGGAACAGGGCCGTGGGGTCGTGCATCAGAACGTTGGTGTCCAGCACGAACAGACGGCGGCCTGCGATGGGCAGCATGGCTTGGGCCTACAGTGCCTGGGCTGCTGCGAGGACGGCTTCCGCGTGGCCGTCCACCTTCACCTTGCGCCATTCCTCGCGCAGCACGCCTTTGGCGTCGATGAGGAAGGTGCTGCGTTCCACGCCCATGTACTTCTTGCCGTACATGCTCTTTTCCTTCCAGACATCGAAGAGCTGGCAGAGGGCCTGATCTTCGTCGGCGAGGAGTTCGAACGGGAAGGCGTATTTCGCCTTGAATTTCTCGTGGCTGGCGAGGCTGTCGGGCGAGACGCCCACGACGACCGCGCCGGCCGCCGCAAACTTGGCGTGCAGCGCACCGAACGCGCAGCTCTCCTTGGTGCAACCCGAGGTGAGGTCCTTCGGGTAGAAGTACACCACCACGGCCTGCTTGGCTTTCAGGGCGTCCTTCAAACGAAAAGGGGCACCGCCCGTGGCGGTGGCGGAGAAGTCGGGCACTTTCTTGCCGAGCGTGGCCTGGGACATGGGAGGCATCCTTGGGGCAGAGGCGGGCCAACCGCTGCCGGGGTGGGCTTCAGCCCTTCACCGGCTCGAGGATGGCGTCCAGGTTGAGATGGTCGCAGAAGTCCATGAACTCTTCGCGCAGCACGCCAAGGTGGATGCGGACCGGCACATTCACCACCATGCGCACGTTGGTCATGGGGGCGCCCGTGTGGATGGCCACGTAGGTGTGGCAGTCGCATTCGGCGATGTCGATATTGCGCGCGGCGAAAAAGCCCGAGAAAGCCGACACCACGCCGGTCTGGTCCGGGCAGACGAATTCCACGGTGTAGGACAACTGGTCCGTGCGGATGGCGCGGGGGTCCGTGCGGCGCACCTGCAGCGTGAAATCCGGGTCGCCCTGGAGTTTTTCCAGCTCCCGCTCGACCTTGCCCACGGAGTGCCAATTGCCGCCCACCAGCAGCAGCATGGCGAACTGACTGCCGAGGCTGGTCATGCGGCACTCGATGAGGTTGCCGCCGGCGTCGGCGATGAGGCGGGTGAGGTCATGGACCATGCCGGTACGGTCCGGCCCGAGCGCGGAAATGGCCAGCAACTGGCGCGACCCGCCGGGAGCACCGGCAGGGGGCGTGGAGGAGGGGGGCGGGGGGACGGAGCTGGGCGGCACGGTACAGCGCTGGGCGACGCGGACGATGCTGCCCGCGTTGGTATTTTACACGGTTCACACGGGCGCCGCCGCTCGCGCTACCATGTGCGCCCATTGGCCCTGTGTGGCCGTTGGTGGCCCTTTTGGCCCGAGGCGAAGCAACAGTGTTCAGCGGGAGCATGGTCGCGGTGGTGACACCGATGACCCAGTCGGGTGAGATTGACCTGCAGGCCTGGGAAGGCTTGCTGCAGTGGCACGCACAGCAGGGCACGGATGCCGTGGTGGTCGTGGGTACCACGGGCGAATCGCCCACGGTCACGCTCGCCGAAGCCGGTGAACTCGTGCGGCGTGCGGTTTCGGTGCTGGGGGGCAGGGTGCCCGTCATCGCCGGCACCGGCACGAACTCCACCGCCAGCACCATCGAACGGACGCGCGCTCTGGCCGCTGCCGGTGCCCAGGCAGCTCTGGTCGTCACGCCTTACTACAACAAGCCCACGCAGGAAGGCCTCTACCAGCACTTCCGTGCCGTGGCGGACGCCTCGCCCATTCCGCTCATCCTCTACAACGTGCCCTCGCGTACTGGCGTGGACTTGCAGCCGGACACCGTCGTGCGTCTGGCGCAGCACCCGCGCATCCTCGGCGTGAAAGAATCCACCGGCAGCCTCGCTCGCGTCGAAGAACTCGTGGCGCGTTGCGGCAAGGACCTCGAGATTTACAGCGGCGAAGACCCCATTGCCGTGCAGTCCATTGCTGCCGGCGCGCGCGGTGTCATTTCCGTCACGGCCAATGTTGCCCCTGCGCTCATGCACGAAATGTGCGCGCATGCGCTGGCCGGCCGCATGGAAGAAGCGGAAGCCATCGACGACCGCCTGCAGGGTCTGCATCGTTCGTTGTTCACTGAATCGAACCCCATTCCGGTGAAGTGGGCGGTGGCCGAACTCGGGCACATCCCGTTCGGGCTCCGTTTGCCGCTTACGCCGTTTTCTCCCCAGCACCACGCCGTCGTCCGCGAGGCGATGCGCGCCGCAGGTATCCCATGACTAGCCGCTTCGCGCTTCGTTCCTACCGGCCGCTGGCAGCCGCCGCCTGTGCCCTGCCGTTGCTCGCCGGTTGCGGGTTCGCTTCGAAACTGGGCATTACGCCCGGGCTCGATACCTGCCGCGATGCGCAGGCCTACGAGTCCGCGGCCGAGATCGCGCCGCTGCAAGTGCCGGCTGGCCTCGACTCGCCGGCCTCGCGTTCGCCGCTGAAGATTCCCGTGCTCGACACGCCGGAGCGCAAGCGTGCCGCCGGCGAGGCTTGCCTGGACCAGCCCCCGACTTACTATCCGGGCCGTCCGCGCCCCGTCGCGGCCAAGAAAAAGAAGTAAACCCGGTTCGGATTCCTGCGCGGCGGGGTAGGGCCGCGAGGAAATATTGCCGGAAAGTTTGCCCCTGACCGCGCGACCTAGTAACCTTGCGCCCGCCGGAGAGGTGGCCGAGTGGTCGAAGGCGCTGGACTGGAATTCCAGTTATGCCCGCAAGGGTATACGTGGGTTCGAATCCCACCCTCTCCGCCACTTTTTCCCGGGGTGTCGTCAGCGCGCGCCCCGGGGTCGTTTGCGGTCCATGGTGGCCCGCGTCGGTTCCTCCGCGACGGTCAACCGTGAACCCCGCCAGGCCCGGAAGGGAGCAACGGTAACGGCGATACCGGGTGCCGGGGGGTCGCCGGCGCGGGTCGCCTCCCGCCGAAACAGGACGCCGAGCCCATGAGTTACCTCGTCCTGGCGCGCAAGTGGCGCCCCAAGAACTTTGGCGAAATGGTTGGCCAGGAGCACGTGTTGCGCGCGCTCATGCATGCGCTCGACCACAACCGCGTCCACCATGCCTTTCTGTTCACCGGCACCCGTGGTGTCGGCAAGACCACCGTTTCCCGCATTCTCGCCAAGAGCCTGAATTGCGACCGCGGCGTGTCTTCCACCCCTTGCGGCGAATGCGCCGCCTGCCGCGAAATCGATGAAGGCCGTTTCGTCGACCTCATCGAAGTCGACGCCGCTTCGCGCACCAAGGTCGAGGACACGCGCGAGCTGCTCGAAAACGTGCAGTACGCGCCGACTCGCGGGCGGTACAAGGTCTACCTCATCGACGAAGTGCACATGCTCTCGGCGCATTCCTTCAACGCCTTGTTGAAGACGCTGGAAGAGCCGCCGCCGCACGTGAAATTCCTGCTGGCCACCACGGACCCGCAGAAGCTGCCGGTCACCGTGCTGTCGCGCGTGTTGCAGTTCCACTTGAAGCGCCTCAGTGCCGCGCTCATCAGCGAGCGCATGCGTCACATCCTTACGGCGGAGGGGGTCGAGTTCGAGCCTGGCGCACTGCCGCTGCTCGCGCGGGCTGCCGACGGCAGCATGCGCGACGGCCTGAGTCTGCTGGACCAGGTGCTCGTGTTCGGTGGTGGACGCGTGGCGGAGCCCGACGTGCGCGGCATGCTGGGCACCATCGACCGCGGCCATGTGGCGCGCATCCTCGGCTTCGTGGCAGGCGGCGATGCCCCCGGCGTGCTGGAACAGGTGGTGGCGCTCGACGAGCAAGCGCCGGACTACGACGACGTGCTGGTGGAACTTGCCGCACTGTTGCAGCGCGTGGCCTTGCAGCAGGCCGTGCCGGGTGCCGGTGCGGACGATGTCTGGGATGACGCGACCATCGCGGACCTGGGCGAGCGCCTGCACCCGGAAGACGTCCAGCTGTTCTACCAGATGGCCCTGAATGGCCGTCGCGACCTCCCCATGGCGCCCGACCCGCGCCTGGGTTTCGAGATGACCCTGCTGCGCATGCTGGCTTTCCGCCCTGCCGAGGCGGATGCCTCGCCGCGTGCGGCCCCGCGTAGCGCCGCGGTCCGGCCACGCCCCGCGCAGCGCTCGGCCGCCGTGCCGGTGCCTTTGCGCCCGGCCGCATCTGTTCCGCCGCCTGCCGTTCCCGCGGCCCCAACGGCGGCTCCCCGCGCCGGTACCGCCTTCACCAGCGGCGATTGGAAACTGCTCATCGAGCGCCTGAACCTGGGCGGTGCGGTGAAGCAGTTGGCGAGTAATTGCGAGTGGGTCGAACGTACTGCCACGGTGGTCAAGCTGCGCCTCGATGCGCGCAGTGCGGCGCTGCAGACCGCCGGCATCGTCGAGAAACTCGGCAATGCGCTCTCCGAGTTCTACGGCCAGCCGATGCGCGTGGACCTCGAGCTGGTGGGCGAGGTAGACGACTCTCCCGCCCGCGTCGCAGAGCGCGAGGCCGCGGAGCGTCTTGCGCGTGCGCAGGCGGCGCTGGAGCAGGAACCGGTGGTGCGGCTCCTGCGTGAACGCTTCGGTGGCATCCTGGACCCCGCGTCCGTGAAGCCGCGCTGAAGCCTGTTGTTTTCATCGACGGAGTCTTTCCATGTTCAAGGGCAATATCGGCAACCTCATGCGCCAGGCGCAGCAGATGCAGGATGCGATGCAGAAGGCGCAGTCCGAGCTCGGCACCATCGAAGTGCTGGGTGAAGCGGGCGGCGGGCTGGTGAAGGTGACCATGTCCGGCAAGCACGAAGTGCGTCGCGTGCAGATTGCCCCCGGCGCCGTGGGCGATGACGTGGAGATGCTTGAAGACCTGGTAGCCGCTGCTACCAACGATGCCGTTGCCAAGGTCGAAGCTGCGGTGCAGGCCAAATACGCCGGTATCACGTCGGGCATGAAGCTGCCGCCCGGCATGAAGCTGCCGTTCTGAAGGCAGCCTAGTCTTGCGCTATTCCCCGGCTCTGGCCCGTCTCGTGGATGCCCTGCGGTTGCTGCCCGGCATCGGACCGAAGAGCGCCCAACGCATGGCTTTTCATTTGCTGGAGCGTCGTCGCGACGGCGCCCGGGAAATCGTGGAGGCCTTGGGGGCCGCGCTGGACCTGGTCGGCAAGTGCCAGCGTTGCCGCATGCTCACGGACGGCGACTTGTGTCCGGTCTGTGCCGACCCGCGCCGAGATGCGAGTGTGCTCTGCGTGGTCGAATCGCCGGCGGATGTCGTTGCCGTTGAACAGTCCGGCGGTTTCCGGGGGCGCTACTTCGTATTGAACGGGCGCCTGTCACCCTTGGACGGCGTCGGGCCGGCGGAACTCGGCCTGCAGCACTTCGAAGCGCTGCTGGCGGAAGGCGGCGTTCGCGAGGTCATTCTGGCTACCAACGCCACGGTGGAAGGGCAGGCCACGGCCCATGTCGTGGGGGAACTCACCCGACAGCACGGTTTGCAGGCGACCCGCATCGCTCAAGGCGTTCCCATGGGCGGCGAACTCGAGACCGTGGACGGCAGCACGCTGGCGCATGCCCTCGCGGGGCGCCAGAGCTTCTAGCGTCCCGGTGGGCGACGCTCTTCCATCTGCAGCGCCGTGTTCAACAGCCGTCGATAGCTGGTGTAGCGACGCTGAGTGAGCGCGGGCTGTCCTTCGACGGCCGCGGCATCGACCGCCGTGCGCACCGCGCAGCCCGGCTCCTCGCGGTGCAGACAATCCAGAAAGCGGCAACCGGCGCTCAGGGCTTCGATCTCGACGAACCCGTGGCGGGCCTGCCGTGGTTCCGGGACCGGCGGGGCAAAGTCGCGGACGCCGGGGGAGTCGATGAGGTCACCCCCACCCGGAAGGTGATACAAGGCCGCGCTCGTCGTGGTGTGGCGCCCTTCATCGGTGCTGGCCGAGATGGTTTGGGTGGCCGCCACGGCTTCCGGTACCAGCTGGTTCAGCAGGCTGCTCTTCCCCACGCCACTCTGGCCCACCAGCACGCTAGTCCCCGTGGCCAAGGCGGCGGCGAGTGGCGCGAACCCTTCTGCCGTACGCGTATCCAGCAGGAAGACCGGGTAGCCCAGTGCACCGTAGGCAGCCAGTGCGGCATGAATCTCCGAAGAGGCGGCCGCTTCCGGGGCACCGGGAACCAGCAGGTCCGCCTTTGTGCACACCACGATGCATTCGAGGCCAGCAAGGCCCGCAGCGGCCAGATAGCGGTCCACCACGAACAGGTCTGGCGCTGGTGCGGGGGCAAAGACGACCACCAACCGCGTGAGGTGGCTGGCCAGTTCCTCGCGTTGTCCGGAAGTATTCCAGCGCGCCAGCACCCCGCGGCGCTCGCGGATGACATGAACCAAACCCATGCCGTCCCCGGCGCCTTCGGGCAGGAAACCCACCTGGTCGCCACAGACGGCGCGCAGGTCCTTGCCGAAGGCACGACAGGGGTAGGCCTGCCCCGTGGCATCTTCCACCACCAGCTGGCGGCCGTAGGCACGGATGACCCGCCCTTCCACCAACCCCGGGGGCAGGCGCGCCGCATTGGCGGGGGCGCGTTCGCGGCGGTGGCCGCGGGCAGTATGGCGGGGGTGATTCATGCGGTCTGCACCTTAGCCTTTGCTACCATCCGCGGCAATGGAAAAGGAGCGATGTCGATGAGTCAGTTGCCTGATGCTTTGGTCTGGGTGGATCTGGAGATGACTGGGCTGCGTCCGGACGTGGACCACATCATCGAGATGGCGGCGATCGTGACGGACAGTCAACTCAACGTCCTTGCCGAGGGGCCGGTCATTGCGGTTCATCAGTCGCCTGAAGTTCTGGCGCTCATGGACGACTGGAACCAGCGTACCCACGGTGGTTCGGGGCTTGTGGCACGAGTGCAGGCGAGTGTCACAGGAGAGGCTGCCGCCGAGCAGGAGATGCTCGCGTTCCTCAAGACTTGGGTAAAACCTGGCGCTAGTCCCTTGTGTGGCAACAGTATTGGTCAGGATCGTCGCTTCCTGGCTCGCTGGATGCCGGAACTGGAGCAGTACTTCCATTACCGCAATCTTGATGTCAGCACCCTGAAAGAACTGGCTCGACGTTGGGCGCCAGGGGTGCTGGCGAGCCTCAGCAAGAGCGGAAAGCATCAGGCGCTCGACGATATTCGCGAGTCGATCGCGGAACTGCGCCACTACCGGGCCCATCTCTTCCGGCAAGAATTTCAGGGCGCTGGCAATCAAGAAAGCTAGAAAATTTCTATTTGAGGGCGCCCTTGGGGCGGTGTTTTTATTTTAAAAACATGAGCTTGCAGACGTCTCCTCGAACATGAAATTCGAGGAGCTTCTAGTCTTGTTTTCAGGCTGCTGATTGTCCAGCGAGGAATAGCCAGGTTTCCACCACCGTGTCCGGGTTCAGCGAAACGGAATCAATGCCCTGATCCACCAGCCAACGGGCCAGGTCCGGGTGGTCCGAAGGCCCTTGGCCGCAGATGCCGATGTACTTGCCGGCCCGGCGGCAGGCGCTGATGGCCATCGACAGCATGGCCTTGACGGCCGGATCCCGCTCGTCGAACAGGTGCGCCACGATGCCGCTGTCGCGGTCGAGGCCCAGCGTCAGCTGGGTCATGTCGTTCGAGCCGATGGACATGCCATCGAAGAACTCCAGGTACTGGTCCGCCAGCAGGGCGTTGGTGGGCAGCTCGCACATCATGATGACCTTGAGGCCATTCACGCCGCGGCCAAGCCCGTTGGCGGCCAGCAGCTCCGTTACCTTCTGTGCTTCGCCCAAGGTGCGCACGAATGGCACCATCACCTGCACGTTGGTCAGACCCATTTCCTCGCGGACGCGACGCAGGGCACGGCATTCCAGTTCGAAGCAGGGACGGAAGACCTCGTCGATGTAGCGCGAGGCCCCGCGGAACCCGATCATCGGGTTTTCCTCGTGCGGCTCGTAGACGCGCCCGCCGATGAGGTTGGCGTATTCGTTGCTCTTGAAGTCCGACAGCCGGACGATGACGGGCTCCGGGGCGAAGGCGCAGGCGATGCTGGCGATGCCTTCGGCGAGGCGCGCGACGAAGAATTCCACCGGGTCGCTGTAGCCCGCCATCTGCCGACGGATGGTGTCCTGCAGGCCCGGCTCGAGGCGGTCGAACTCCAGCAGGGCGCGCGGGTGCACGCCGATCATGCGGTTGATGATGAACTCGAGACGCGCCAGGCCGACGCCGCGGTGCGGAATGCCGGCGAAGTCGAAGGCGCGGTCGGGGTTGCCGACGTTCATCATGATCTTCACGGGCGAGGGCGGCAGGGTGTCCAGCTCGATGGTTTTCTGCTCGAAGTCCAACTGACCCTCGTAGACCTGCCCCGTGTCACCCTCGGCGCAGGACACCGTCACCGGGTCACCATCGTGGATGCGGTCCGTGGCGTCGCCGCAGCCCACCACGGCCGGGATGCCGAGTTCGCGGGCGATGATGGCGGCATGGCAGGTGCGCCCGCCACGGTTCGTGACGATGGCGCTGGCCCGCTTCATCACCGGCTCCCAGTCGGGGTCGGTCATGTCCGCCACCAGAACGTCGCCAGGTTGCACCCGGGCCATTTCCGAGACGTCAGTGATGACACGTGCCGGGCCTGCACCGATACGGGCGCCGATGGCGCGGCCGCTGGTGAGCACGGTGCCCTGGCCCTTCAGGCTGTAGCGCTCGATGCTGCGTCCGGCCCGGCTCTGCACCGTTTCCGGGCGCGCCTGCAGGATGTAGAGCTCGCCGGTTTCGCCGTCCTTGCCCCATTCGATGTCCATCGGGCGGGCGTAATGCTGCTCGATGATGAGTGCTTGCTTCGACAGCGCCTCCACGTCCGCGTCCGTCAGCGAGAAGGCGTTGCGCTGGGCTTCGGGGACGTCGACGGTCTCGACGCGCCGACCGGCAGTCGGGCCGCCGGTGCTGGGTGCGTAGACCATCTTGATGGCCTTGCCGCCGAGGTTGCGGCGAACGATGGAACGCCGGCCTTCCCGCAGGGCGGGCTTGTAGACATAGAACTCGTCCGGGTTCACGGCACCCTGCACGACGGTTTCGCCGAGGCCGTAGGAGGCCGTGACGAACACCACGTCCCGGAAACCGCTCTCGGTGTCGAGCGTGAACATGACGCCGCTGGCGCCGAGGTCCGAGCGGACCATGTACTGCACGCCTGCGGACAGGGCCACCTGAGCATGGTCGAAGCCCTGATGGACGCGGTAGGCGATGGCGCGGTCGTTGAACAGCGAGGCGAACACCTCGTGCATGGTGTGCAGCACGTCATGCTGGCCGCGGACATT
>JBEGRA010000053.1:0-8974 GCA_041180705.1 Pseudomonadota bacterium
CGAGAAACCACCACGGGTTGGGCAGGCTACGTCCAAGCGCCGGGCAATGCAGCCGCGGCTGTTGCAGGTCGAAGGGGAGGAAGTCGCGCGCCACCCCAAGCAGCCCGCTGAACAACCGCAATGGAGTGTGGTCGGCATAGAGCCGCGCGTTTTGCCAGCGGGCTTGACCATACCAAGGACGCAGCGTGTGGCGCGCCAGCTGCCCGAACAACTTGGTCACTACACTGCCTTCGCCGGCGTTCCAACGGCGCATGAGGGTTTGCAGCCCCTGACTATCCCCAGTGATGCCGACGAAGTTGTAACGCAGCCCCACGGAGTCGCCTTGCGTGGCGCTGCCCAGAGCCACCGAAGCGTTGTTCAGGATGAACGGCCGCACGTACCGTTCATGCGCCGCATTTTCACGATTCATCATGGTGGGCGGGCCCACCTTCAACACCGTCGGCAAATGCTGGCGGCCCGCCGCATCGTGGCTGGTCACGAGCCAGGTCGCTGCCGAAAACCCGCCCGACAAGCGCGCCAGTTGCACGTGCCGGCAATCGGCATACAGCGTGCGCACCAGCAGTTCCGTTTCGTCGTCTGCCTCGCCGGCATCCAGCGTCAACCCATGCTCCACTGCGGGTACTGGCGCGGGCGTGGCCCACACCCACAGCCGCGTGCCGGCCGAGTAGGCCTCCGCGGTCTGCGCGTGCATACCTTCGCCGATGGCGGCGGCCAATATCTCGAGCGCTGCATCCAGCGCCACCGCACCATCCAGGGCAGCGAAGTCCAGCGCGTCCACTGGAAGGTAGCAGCCTGCTGGCGGTTCACTCGTGGCAGCCGGCGGCAGTACGGATAGCGAGATACCAGCACCCACAGTCGAGGTGTTCATTGCGTCCATGGAGACGGCGGGCGATACCGCAAGCACACCGAACCAATGCGCCGGGAACTCCATGGCAAGCCGCACGTGCAACTGATCCCTCGTGGCCGCCTCCCGCAGTTCGAGCACTTTGATCGGGGCACCCACCAGCGCCCAAGCTTCTTGCAGCCGTATGAACCGGGTGGATGGATCCGTTACCGGCAGGCTATCCGTTTCCCCATCCGCGTGGCGCACAGCCAGCACGCCGGGCAGGCTCAGGAAATCTACTGGGTTGGCAGCAGCCACCGCGCGCCGCGCGCCCAGCCCACCCCGACCGAACGCCACCCGCAAATCTGCGAGGCTCGCCGCCGTACCATCGGCGCGGTGCCAGCGCACCAGCGTTCCGACAACAGGGCTGGCGTTTGGCACCGCCAACTTCGGCACCGCGACTGGCTCCTGCGCGGCGGGTAGTTCAGCCAACAGAGGCCAGAAATCCGCGAGGCCGGTAATGGCCAACACCTCCCGTACGGCGGGCTGCAGCCCAACCAGAACCGTAGGCGCGGCACCAGCCTTGCGGCGCCGTTTTTCGTGGGCCAGCAGTACGCGCAAGCCGGCACTCGACACGTAATCGAGAGTGGCAATCTCCCACATCGCGGGACCGGGCTCGCCGCAAGCGAGCAGCCAGTGTTCGAGGTGTTGCGCCGTCGTGCCGTTCAGCCGACCCACCAGCCGCAGCGCGACTTGCCCTGCGTGGTCGAATGCTTCGAGTTGCAGTTCCATGCGGCGATTATGGCGCGGATGGACGAGTGCCTGCGGACAGTTGCAGTAGACTGGCGGCGTTTCAGGAGGAAAGTTTCCCCGTGTCCAGGCCTTCGAAGCGTGCAACCGCGCCCCCACCGGAACGCGACGAGTTCATCGGCGAGATCGATGACATCGTCGGCTTCCATATTCGCCGCGCGCACGGCAGCGTCTACCGGCATTTCACTGAAACCTTCGCCGACCTCGACCTGACGCAGAAGCAGGTATCGGTGCTGTGGCTGGTGGCAGACCACCCGGGCATCGCGCAGACCGAGCTTTCCCAACGGCTTCAACTCGACCGCGCCACCGTGATGGCCATAGTGAACCGCCTGCAGGAACGCAAATATCTGGTTCGTGGCCAGTCGCCCACGGACGGCCGCAAGCAAACGCTGAACTTGCTGCCCGCCGGCGAAAAGGCCCTCCAGAGCGCCAAGGCCGCCATTCGCGAGCATGAGGCCTGGCTGAAGGCGCGCTTCACGCGCGCCGAGCTCGATACGCTTATCGCGCTACTGCGCCGCGTTCACGGCTGAAGTCAGTCCCGGGGCCCCGAAGGCACCCCGGACATTTACCCAAGGTCTTCAGTCGCGGAACACCACCGTGCGGTGCGCATTCACCAGCACGCGGTCTTCAAGGTGGTAGCCCACTGCCCGCGCCAGCACACGGCGCTCGATATCCCGGCCCTTGCGCGCCAGATCGTCGGGGCGGTCGCGGTGCGACACATGTTCCACATCCTGAACGATGATCGGGCCTTCATCGAGGTCCGCCGTCACGTAGTGCGCCGTGGCGCCAATCATCTTCACGCCACGCGCATAAGCCTGGTGGTAGGGGCGCGCGCCCTTGAAGCCCGGCAGGAAGCTGTGGTGGATATTGATGCAGCGACCTGAGAGGAACGCCGACAAGTCGTCGGAGAGAATCTGCATGTAGCGCGCGAGCACCACGAGGTCTGCACCCGTGGAATTCACCAGCGCCTTGATCTGCGCTTCCTGCTGCGGCTTGGTCGCCGCCGTCACCGGCAGGTAGTGGTAGGGAATGTCGCCGAACAAGGTGGTGCCCAAGGCCTCGCGGGGGTGGTTCGACACGATGCCGACGATATCCATGGGCAGCTCGCCGATACGCTGGCGGTACAGCAGGTCGCCGAGGCAGTGCTCGTACAGCGACACCAGCAACAGCACCTTCTGCTTGCGGCTGCGCGGGCGCAGGCGCCAGTCCATGCCGAACTGCTCGGCCACTGGCGCAAAGGCAGCGTGCAACGCGGCTTCCGCCGTGCCTTCAGCCACGGCGAACTCCACCCGCATGAAGAACCCGCCTGCTTCCTGGTCTTCGTACTGCTGCGCTTCCAGGATATTGCCGCCCACGCTGTGCAGCGCACCTGCCACGGCAGCCACGATACCCGGACGATCGGGGCAGGAGAGGGTGAGAAGCCAGGAGGCATTTGCGCCGGAAGCCGCAGCGGACATGGGTTTTCCTTTTTGCTCTGCAACAAGACCGGGACGCCCATCGTCCCGGAAGTGATTGTATGTTACCTCTACAATATTTGTATGCAACCTCTACAACTATGCTAACCTCCTTCCACACTCCGGGCCGTTGGGTCCGGCCGTCCCGCATGTCCCACAGGAGCAAACCCGAATGAGCCCACGCAATCTCGAAGAGGTCCTGAAGGCCGCCGGCAACACCGTCGACCTGCTGCGCAACTCGCAGATCGGCGCCTACGTGTACCCGGTCGTCGCCCCCGAATTCAGCAACTGGCGCTCCGAACAGGAAGCCTGGCGCAAGTCCGCCGTGCTGTTCGACCAGTCGCACCACATGGTGGACCTGTTCATCGAAGGCCCGGACGCCACGAAGCTCCTGTCCTACCTCGCCATCAACAGCTTCGAAGGCTTCACGCCCGAGAAGGCGAAGCAGTTCGTGCCGGTGAGCTACGACGGCCACGTCATCGGCGACGGCATCCTGTTCCACCTCTCGCCGAACAAGTACGTGTTCGTCGGCCGTGCGCCCTCGGCCAACTGGATCATGTTCCACGCCGAAACCGGCGGTTTCGACGTCCAGATCATCAAGGACGACCGTTCACCCTCGCGTCCGATGGGCAAGCCGGTCGTGCGCCAGTACTACCGCTACCAGATCCAGGGTCCCAACGCGAAGGCCATCATCGAAGAGCTGAACGGCGGCCCGATGCCGGACATCAAGTTCTTCAACATGGGCTACATCAACATCGCCGGCCGTCAGGTGCGTGCGCTGCGCCACGGCATGGCCGGTGCGCCTGGTCTCGAGATCTGGGGCCCGTACGCCGAAGGCGACGAAGTGAAGAACGCCATCCTCGAAGTGGGCAAGAACCACGGCCTGCATCAGGTCGGTTCGCGCGCCTACGCCACGAACACGCTGGAATCGGGCTGGATTCCCTCCCCGCTGCCGGCCGTGTACACGGGCGAGAAGATGAAGGCCTTCCGCGAATGGCTGCCCGCCAGCAGCTACGAAGCCACCGGCGCCTTGGGCGGCAGCTTCGTGTCCGAGAACATCGAGGACTACTACGTCACCCCGTATGAAATCGGCTACGGTCCGTTCGTGAAGTTCGACCACGACTTCATCGGCCGCGAGGCCCTGGAGAAGATGGACAAGAGCAAGCAGCGCCGCAAGGTGACGCTGGCGTGGAACGGCGAGGACGTGGCCAAGGTGTTCGCTTCGATGTTCACCGGCGAAAACCGCTACAAGTACATCGACCTGCCGCTGTCGAACTACGCCAACTCCAACTACGACAAGGTAGTTGCCGACGGCCACGACGCCGGCTTCTCCATGTTCACCGGCTACAGCTACAACGAGCGCTCCATGCTCTCGCTGGCCACGGTCGATGCGGACGTGAAGATCGGCAACGAAGTGAAGATCGTGTGGGGCGAGCCGAACGGCGGCACCCGCAAGACCACGGTCGAGCGCCACGAGCAGATCGAGATCCGCGCCATCGTTTCGCCCGTGCCGTACTCGAAGACGGCCCGCGAAGAGTACGAAGGCGGCTGGCGCGTGAAGGCCTGAGGCCACGCGCAAGGCGCAGGACCGGAAACGGCCCTGCCCAAACCTTGAGCAGGGCGCCATGGATGGCGCCCGCACTTGAGACCAAGCCGGCGGGGGCAACCCTGCCGGCTTTTTTCATCCCCGTTTACGGCGGATAGAGGCCGTCCCGCAGGGCCGCGCACAGGGAATATTCAGGTGCCGGCTTCGATTCGACTGCCACGTCGAGTTGCTGCAACTGCGGATTCGGCCCGGCAAAAGCGGGCCATGACGGTACACCCTCGCCGTTGGGGTTGCCCGTCTTCGCGAAGTTCAACCAGTACCGCATCATCGTCTGCGTCAACGCGCGGTCTTTGTCCGTGGTGGGAAGCCAAGCGTCGTGCGTGTCGAACACGTAGGGAATTTCGGAGCCGTGGTAGGCCAGCAAGGTTTGACCGCCCGCTCCTTCACGCACTCGCGTGAAGTGATAAAGCCACGCCTTCCGCCCACTGCGATTCACGGCTTCCGCCATGGTGTAACCGGAACACGCGTTGTCGATGAAGGTGTTCACCACGTCTCGGCCATGGCGCGCATCGGGTTCCTGCTGCGCACGCGCCAGCAAGGCTTCTGCTACTGGCGCGGGCCATTCGCGAAGGTAGGCCTCGAAGGCGGCCGCGTCACCGCGGTCGTACATGTGGTTCTCTGCACCGTTGAAGCCCAGCAGCAGGTCGTAAGGGACCGCGTCGCGCATGGCACGGGCGGGCTTGGCCGTAACGGTTGAACCATCCACCACCGGCGTGTAGTCGTGGCCCGGCAAGGCTTCTTTCGCGGACTCGAACACGTCTGCGGCGGGCAGTGCCCGCAAGAGCGAAAGCGACGAAAGCCCAACCGGCAGTGGCGGCGCCTTGGCCAGCACCTGCTGCGCGACCTTGACGCCCGCCGCCGCCATGGTTTGCATCGTTTCCCGGTCCGTCATCTCGAAACCACCGCTCTGCACGATGGCCCGCTTGAACAAGCCCTGTGCCTGCGGCGACGCCAACAGGTAGCCGATATCCTTGCCCCCGGCTGACTCGCCGAACACCGTGATGTTCGCGGCATCGCCGCCGAAGGCACTGGCGTTGCGCTTCACCCATTGCAGCGCGGCCAATTGGTCCTGCAGGCCGAAGTTCGGCGATACCCCGGCGGCTGCCAACTCCGGATGCGAGAAGAAGCCGAACACGCCAAGGCGGTAGCCCACGGTGACCACCACGACGGGCCCTGCGGCCGCAAGGCGCGCACCATGGTAGTTCGCCTCGAAACTCCAACCGCCCTTGTTGCTGCCGCCGTGCAGCCACACCATCACGGGCAGCTTTCCGTGCGCTACTTGTGCTGAAGCTTGCGTTGGCAATACACCACGCGGCGTCCACACGTTCAAATACAAGCAGTCTTCGCTGAAGGGCGGATCGCTGAAGGTGCTGGGCGGCGCACCGAAGGCGGCACCGACCCGCTTGTACCAGTCCGTGTTGTAGCTGTCCTGGTAGCAACCCGCCGCGTAGGCCGTCGCCAAACGCGTTCCCGCTCTGGCCTTCGCTGGCTGCGGCGGTGCCCAGCGCAGCGCACCCACCGGCGGCGCGGCATAGGGAATGCCCTTGAATACAGCGATTTCCGGCGAGACCGTACCCACGGCACCGAGCAGGGTTTCACCGCCAGCCACCACTCGTGGTTCCTCGGCAGCAGACGCTTGCGATGGCGTTGTCAGGGACAGGAGCAATAACAGCGGCACAACGCTGGATTGCAGCTTCATGGAAACGGCAAGGCGACGCATGGCTTACTCCGGCAGAGTGACGATGACGCAGCCGCGAACTTGACCCGCTTCGATGAGCTCGTGAGCGTGCGCGATATCGGTCAAGGGAACTTCGGCGGCAACCCTGTGATGCAAGCGGTCAGCCGCCAAGTCGCGGGTGATATCCGCAATGGCGGCCTGCTTGGCTTCTTCCGGCATGGCGTACACGATGACGATACGCAGCGTGATGTCCATGTAGAGCATGCGGAAGAACGGCAGCTTGGGTTCCGTGACCTGCGTGGACGAATACGTGGCGATGACGCCGCCAACCCGCAGGCAGTCGAGCACCTCGGGCAAGTTGGCACCGAACTCCACGTCCACCACGCGGTCGACCTTGCCGCCGGCGCGCTGCCCGGCTGCCCAGACATCCACCTGCTTCCCCCAGCCCGCTTCACGGTGGTTGAACACCTCCGTGGCACCGAGTTCGCGGCATTCAGCGGCGTCTGCAGCATTGCTGGCGGTAGCGACGACGGTGGCCCCTGCCTGCTTGGCGAACTGGATGGCATAACGTCCGACGCGCCCGGAACCCCCGGTCACCAACACCAACTGCCCATCCACGCTGCCGTCGGCAAACACGCAACGGTGTGCCGTCATGACGGGAATGCCAAGGCAAGCGCCAACGGCGAACGAAGCGTTTTGCGGTAGACGCACCGCACGCCGCGACTCCAGTGCCACGTATTGCGCCGCCGTGCCGAAGCGACGCTGAAAGTGCGCTTGATAAGTCCAAACACGCTCACCAACGCGGCCGGGGTCCACGCCCTCACCCACCGCGACGATGGTGCCGGCGCCGTCGCTGTGTGGCACGAGGTCGCCACCCGCCAAGGCAGCCGGCTGGGAGCCGGCGCGCTTCTTCACGTCGCTGGGGTTCACACCGGAGGTGGCAAGACGAACGAGCACTTCACCGGCTCCGACCGCCGGCGCTTCGCGCGACTCCACTACCAGTACTTCACTTGCCTTGCCGAAAGTGGCGTAAGAGGCGGCCTGCATCATCATTCACTGTGCTCCAGGGAAGCCGGGTTACTGGCTCAGTTCGCCGAAAAACCTTCGGTATGGCCGTCGATGCCAAGTGCCTGTCCGCAGATCATGCGGCCGGCCGGACTGGCGAGGTACGACACCATGCTGGCCACGTCTTCCGCTTCGACGAAGCCGCGCATGGACACTTGCTTGTAGTACATCTGCCGGACCACATCCGGATCCACGCCACGCTCCACGGCGTCGGCCGCAATGACGCGTTCGATGCGCGGGCCATTGATGCTGCCGGGGCAGATGGCATTCACCCGGATGCCGAGCGGACCCAACTCCATGGCCCAGGTCTTGGTGAGGCCGATGATGGCCCACTTGGTGGCCACGTAGGCGGAACGCATCGGGCAGCCGAACAGCCCGGCCGTGGACGAGATGTTCACCATGCAGGCCCCGGGTCCGGCCGCCTTAAGCAACGGCACGGCGAGACGCGTGACATAGAACATGCCGCTCAGGTTCACGGCAATGCAGCGGTCCCATTCACCGATGTCGTTGTCTTCCACCAACCCCACGGGGCCGGCAATTCCTGCGTTGTTCACGAGCAGGTCTAACCGGCCGTAGCGCGCCTTCAGGTCCGCGAAAACACGCTCCACGTCCATCGGATTGCTGATATCCGCCACCGTACCGCTGGCCCCCGGGTTTTCCGCGAGGAAGGCTGCCACCGCCTCTGCGGAGCGATCGAACACGTGGACACGGGTGCCTTCCGCGAGCAGGGCGCGGGCAATGACACGACCCAAACCGTCCGCACCCGCAGACACGAGGGCGGTGCGTGGCGAGGGGGAGGTTGCTGAGGACATGGACGGGCTCCGCCGGTGAATTTCTTGCATCAGTTGACAGCAAAACACAGCCTAACTCAAACTGTTTCCCGCCGTTTTCCATTGAATTTTTCTCATCCGGAGACCTCGCATGCGACGGGTGCTGCCGCCACTGAATGCGCTGCGCAGCTTCGAAGCCGCCGCCCGCCATGGGTCCTTCAAGGCGGCGGCCGAAGAACTCTGCGTCTCCCATTCCGCCATCAGCCATCAGGTGAAACTGCTGGAGCAGTACCTGGGGCTGGAATTGTTCTCCCGGCACAGTCGCGCCGTCGAACTCACCCGTGCCGGCCGCGCCTACTACCCGGTGCTCCGCGAAACGTTCGACCGGCTGGCAGACAGCACCGCGCTGCTCCTGACACCGAAGCGACAGGACGTGCTGACCATCCAGCTGTATTCCACCTTCGCCATTCGCTGGCTCATTCCACGCCTGCCGGATTTCCAGACGAAGCACCCGCAGATCAACGTGCGCCTGAATACTTCGCAGCGCGACGTGGACTTCGAACACGAAGATGTCGATGCCTGCGTGCTGATAGGCACCCCCGCGAACGATGACCTGCAATACACGTATTTGTGCGGCAGCGAATTGCTGCCGGTTTGCAGCCCGGCCTTGCTGAACGGCAAGACCCCGCTACGCACGCCTGCGGACTTGGCCCAACACACGCTGCTGCAGGTTTATCCGTCGCGGCGCGATTGGGGCCTGTGGCTGGC
>JBEGRA010000054.1:0-3611 GCA_041180705.1 Pseudomonadota bacterium
TCGAGAAAGTCGCGGGCACAACCGGGGCCGCGATAGCGCACCATGCCAGTTTCCCCGGCAGCCACGGCGCGCCCCTCTTCATCGACCAGTTCGAGTTCCACGCCGAACGAGGCACGCCCGACCGAATCGGGATGGGTGAGGAATTCTTCGGGCTGCAACACGGAGATGCCACCGCCCTCACTCGAGGCATAGTAGCCGATGAGGTTTTGGGTAAGGCGCGTACGGAACTGCGCCACTTCGCTCGGGAAGAACGGCTCGCCCGACACCAGCAGACGACGCAGCCCAGGGAACAACGGGCCTTCACCGGGCAGCGTCACCAGACGGCGCAGCAAGGTGGGCACCAGAAAGACAGCCGTGCAGCCCGCGGCATTCACCGCTGCCACCAGTTGTTCGGGCGCTAGCGGCGGCGGACGCAGCACCACCGTACCGCCCACTGCCAGGAATGCCATGCCGAACGAACGCCCGGCACCAAAGCACAAGGGGCTCACGAGGGCGAAGCGATCGGCAGTAGAGAACCCCAGTGTCGCCCACTGACTGATGAACCGTTCGCGCATCTGGGTGTGCGTGACGAGCGCGCCTTTCGGGCGGCCCGTGGAACCGGAAGACAGCGAAATGAGCCAGGGCGCGTCGTCGCCGGCGGTCAACAGCCCATCATCGCCCCCAGTCGCTTCATCACGGGCCGACTGGTCCGGCAACGCGGCGGGCGGGTCGGTGTCGATGCAGTGGCTGGCGGCGAAGGCAGATACGGCCGCGGCTTTCTCGGCAGCGCTCCAACGATGGTCCAGCGGCACCCACACCGCACCAAGGCCCGCTACCGCGAAGTGCAACAGCAGATGGTCGGTGGTGTCGCGCAGCGCTACCGCTACACGCTGGCCGGGGCGCACGCCCTGGGCCGCAAGCCACTGCATCAGCGCGCGAGTTCGCGCCCAAACCGCCGCGTAGGTATGCAAGCCTTCGGGGGCATCCACGGCCACCTTGCCCGGCAAGCGGGCCGCATTGTCGCGCAGCAGCCCCGCCAGATTCATCGCTTAATGGCCCGTATCTGCCGGCAGCCCGTAAATGCGCAGCACGTTGTCGCGCAGCACGGCCTGCAGCGTTTCCGGCGCCAAGCCCAGCCCTTCCATCTCGCCGCGCGTGCGCGCGAAATCCAGCACGGGGAAGTCCGTGCCGAAGATGACCTTGCTGCGTCCGTAGGTGTTCATGTAGTTCACGAACGAGGCCGGGAAATACTTCGGGCTGTGCGCATCCGTGCCGATGAACACGTTCGGATGCTTCCAGGCCATGGCCACCATCTCGTCCGCCCAGGGGATGCCCACGTGGATGCCAATGAGCTTCAACTCGGGGAAGTCGCAGGCGACCGGGTCCAGCGTGATGGGGCGCCCGACGCTGCGGCAAGGGAAGTCCGGCGAATACACCATGGACTGCCCCACCTGCAGTTGGATGGGCACGCCGAGCTCGCAGCACTTCGCGTAGAACGGGTAGTACTTCGCATGGTCCGGCGCCAGCTCGAACCAGTGCGGGTAAAGGTGGGCGCCGATGAAGCCTTCATCCTTCACGGCGATTTCCAGTTCGCGCACGCCCTTCATGCCTTGCGTGGGGTCGATGCCCAGCATGGCGGAGAAGCGCTTCGGATATTTGCGCACAGCCTCGCGCACCAGTTCGCGCGGCAAGTGGTAGCAGCCGGGCAAACCCACACGGCCCGTCTTCGGCGCAAACAGGAAGGCATGCCCGATGCCGGCGGCATCCATGCGGTCGATCATCTCTTCGAGCGACAGGCCGGACATGAGACTGTCCTTGGCCTTCATCTTGTCGACGAAGAAGGTCTTGCCCCAGTTCGGTCGCGCCGCCAGTGCTTCAGGCGTCCACAGGTTCACCACCGCGTCGATGGCGCGAAAGTGCGACCACGGCGCCTTCGCCACGGCTGGGTCCGCTGGAGAGTGTGACGTCGTCATGGGGCAGAAGCTCCTGTGAAACCGAGCGGCAGGCCCGCGTCCGGCGTGAATCCGTAAAGGGGTTCGCCGGGCAGCGCAGCCGCCAATATCCTGCGCACCTCCAGCAGGCGCGGCAAGTCGATGCCGGTGCGCAGGCCCATGGCCTCCAGCATGAACACCAAATCTTCCGTCACCACGTTGCCGCTGGCGCCGGGGGCGAACGGGCAGCCACCCAGGCCGCCCAGCGAACTGTCCACCGTGGTGAGCCCGGCTTCAAGGCCCGCCAGCACGTTCGCGAGCCCGAGCCCGCGCGTGTTGTGCACATGAATGCCCGTTAGCGCATGGTCGCCCACCACGGCGCGCACGCCACGCACCCAGGCCGTTACCTGCTTGGGGTTCGCGTAGCCGGTGGTGTCTGCCAGGCCCACTTCATCACAGCCGGCAGCCATCAGCCGTTCCGCTGCGCGCTGCACTTGCGCCAGCGTGATGGGGCCTTCCAGCGTGCAGCCGAAAGCCGTGGAAAGACTGCCTTCGAACGAAGGGCGTCGCTCGGCCGGCACGGTGTCCAGCAGCGCGCGTACCGCCGCCACTTCGGCATACACCTGCTCATGCGTGCGGCGCAGGTTGCGCAGGCTGTGCGTTTCGCTCACGGACAAGGGCAAGGTGATCTTGTGGGCGCCGGCAGCCACGGCCGCTTCGGCACCGCGGAGGTTCGGCACCAGCACCGCCACCTGCAGCCCCGGAATGGCGCGCGCTGCCGCCACCACTTCGGCCGTGTCGGCTAGCTGCGGCAACACCTTGGCAGGCACGAACGACCCCACCTCGATCTCGCGTACACCCGCCGCTGCTTCCGTGCGGATCCATTCCAGCTTCGCGGCCGTGGGCAAGATGGCGGAGATGCTTTGCAGGCCATCTCGCGGACCGACTTCGCTTACGAGCACGTCGATGCTCATTCAAAGCTCTCCCGCGTAAACCCAGGGGCGCAAGACGCGGTCGCGTTCGCGCCAAGCGGCCAAGGCCGGCGCGTGCGTGAGCGTCTCCGCAATCTCGTCACGTCCTTCCAGCAAGCGGCTGCGCGCCACTTCCGGCACCGTGAAGGGCCAGCGCGCGCCGTCACTGGTACGTACTTCGCAAGCGACCAAGTCGACCGTCACGCAGTGTTCCTGCGGAGCTGCGGCGACCCAGGCCGCCAACGCCTCCACCTGTTCCAGCGGCAGTTCCACCGGCAGCAAGCCATTGCGAATGCAATTGCCCTGGAAGATGGCACCGAACGAAGGCGCGATGAGCACGCGGAAACCATGGTCCGCAATGGCCCACACGGCATGTTCGCGCGAAGAACCGCAGCCGAAGTTCGGGCCGGCCAGCAACACCGTGGCACCGTGGTAGCGGGGCTGGTTCAACACGTAATCGGCATTCACGCCCAGCCGCTTCACGCCGTCGTAGTGGTAACGCCAGGCCGCAAACAAGGCCTGCCCGAGCCCCTGCCGGCTCACGGTCTTCATTTCCCGTGAAGGAATGATGGCGTCCGTGTCGATATTTGCTTGCAGCAGCGGCACCGCTACGCCCACATGGACGGTCAAGGGCTGCATGGCGCTCATGCGAGGCCTCGCGGGTCTGCGAGAACGCCGGCAATGGCGCTGGCCGCTACCGTGGCCGGGCTGGCGACATGCGTCCGTACGC
>JBEGRA010000055.1:0-10337 GCA_041180705.1 Pseudomonadota bacterium
CCCCACACGCAGCCAATGGCGTGCGCGGCAAATATCCAGGCCGGGGTCCTGCAGCGCGGCGTAAGGCGCGAAGCGAGCGTCGGCGACCTCGGCTGAACCGAGCGCACCGGTTTCTGCGTCGCGGAAAATTTCGGCAAGGGCGAGGCCGCGATTTGCGGCAGATGTGCTCTTGGCGGCCGCGAGCACACGTCCAGCGGCATCCCAACGCTTCAGCGTGGCGTGTTGCTGGAACCAGGCAAGCCACAGACTGGCGTGAGCCGGCTGGGCAGCGCAGGCGGCGGCGTAACTGCGGTCGAAACCTTCGGCATCGCCGTGGGTGATCCGCAAGGCCGCCAAAGTTCGGTGACCATCCAGCCAACGTGGCTCCGCAGCCAGTGTGGACTCCAGCAACCGCTCGGCTGCAAACCGCTCCCCTTCCGCGGCCAAAGCCAAGGCGTGGTTGCGAACGAGGTCCGGATGGGCAGGCAGCAACGACCGAGCCCGCGCGAACGCCTCCGCGGCCGGTCGCCACGTCTCGAAGCTCAGTTGTGCCACGGCAAAAGCGGCCTGCGCATGACCGGCGTCCGCCTGCAGCGCTTCCGCAGCTGCAGCGAGCGCCTCTTCCATCCGCTGGGCCTGGCGCAGGGCCGCTGCCTGCTGCACCAGTTGCCCGGCACGCGCCGCGTTCACGGCATGGCTGCCTTGCAGTGCTGGTCGATGAAGGCCTGGTGAGTGGGCTGACGCGAGGCCTCGATCTCCATGGCCTTGCGCAGTTTCGCCAGCCACTCGCGACCATTCACGTCGCGGTAGCTGGCCACCGGGTCCGTCCGCTCGGGAATATTGCCCTGCCCGATATGCACGGCGTGCCAACTCGGGGCACCGAAGAGATCTGCCTCGCGCGCGATATGCCGTCCGTAGTGGCGGAAATGGTCGATCTTGAACTGCACGCTGTCGGGCACCGACATGTTCGCGCAGTAGCGCCACATTTCGCTGTCATCGCGCTGCGTCAATTTGTAGTGCAGAATGATGAAGTCGCGGATGCGCTCGTATTCGGACACCGCGATGCGGTTGTATTCCTGAATGACAAGCGGATCGAAACTGCGATCCGGGAAGAGCGCCAGCAACTTGGCGATGCCAGCCTGAATGAGATGGATGCTGGTGGATTCCAGCGGCTCGAGAAACCCGCTGGAAAGACCGATGGCAATGACATTGCGGTCCCAGAACTTGCGCCGCATGCCCGTGGTGAAGCGCAGCGGATTGGGCTTGCCGAGAACCGCGCCGTCGAGATTGCCGAGCAAGGTGTCCAGCGCCGCTTCGTCGCTGATGAACTGCGAGCAGTACACATGGCCATTGCCGGTGCGGTGCTGCAGCGGAATGCGCCACTGCCAACCAGCAGCATGGGCCGTGGAGCGCGTATAGGGAGTGAATTCGCCGCCGCGCGCACACGGAATGGCCACGGCACGGTCCACTGGCAACCAGTGGTTCCAGCGCTCGTAGCCGGCCTGCAAAGCGCCTTCGATCAGCAAACCGCGGAAGCCCGTGCAGTCGATGAAGAGTTCGCCGTCGATGAGACGACCATCTTCCATGCGCAGGCCTTCCACGAAGCCCGTTTCGCCGTGCTGCAGCACGGCACCGATGCGGCCTTCCACGCGAACCACACCGCGCTTCTCGCAGTAGGCTCGCAGGAAGCGGGCGTACAGCCCGGCATCGAAATGGTAGGCGTAGTCGAAGGTGGACAGCACATTGCGCTGGTCCGGGCTGGGAGGCGTGAAGCGCCCGGCGCGGGCGAGCGCCCAGGCCATCGAATGCTCATCGAACCCGGCAGTCTCGCCTTCCTGCCGCGCCCGCAGCCAATACTGGTGCACCGCCACGGTGTCGAAGGGCCGGCCGTGCGGGCCGAAGGGATGGAAATAGCGGTTGCCGGCACTGCCCCAGTTCACGAACTCGATGCCGAGCTTGAAGGAGCCCTGCGTGGCCTTGATGAATTCGCGTTCATCGATGCCGAGCATCTGGTTGAAGGTGCGGATGGGCGGAATGGTGGCCTCGCCGACGCCGACGGTACCGATATCCTCGGACTCCACGAGGACGATCTGGCAGCCTTTCGAAAGCGTTGCCGCCAAGGCAGCCGCCGTCATCCAGCCCGCCGTACCGCCACCTGCCACCACCACTTTGCGGATGGTGCCGTCGTTCTCCGTCATCACTTCCACCTCTGCCGGGGTTCAGCGCAACCATAAACGAAAAAGGGGAAGCGTGTGCCGGCGAACCGGCCCATGCCTCCCCCAGGGGGTCCTTGCCGGGTGCATTGCAGGCAATGCACCCGGACAGGCGCTACAACCTTAGAAGTTGTAACGGACCGTCGCGGTCACGGTGCGGCCGATGACCGGCGCGCCGCCGATGACGGTCGGGGTGACCGAGCTATCGGACACGCCACCGTTGCCACGCAGGTCGAACTTGTCGAACAGGTTGTACACCTGCAGGCCGAGTTCGAGCTTGTCGATGGGACGCACGCGAACCACCGCACCGAACGTGGCGCCGCCCGGGTAGACGCGGCCCGCGTCGTCGATGGCGCTGGTCTGGCCCGTGCTGTTCAGGCCGACCGTCACCATCTCGGTCACGTCGTAGTTGGCCGACAGCGTGTAGGTCAGGTCCGGCAGGTTCGGCGAGCGACCGAACACGCTGGAGCCCGAACCGGCGCGCTTGGCGTCGGACAGGGTGGCGTTCGCAACGAACGAGAAGCCGGCCTTCTGGTACGTGCCGAAGAACTCGGCGCCAGAGGACTTGTACTTCGCGTCGATGACGCAACCGCCAGCGCCGCCCGGGCAGCGGGTGGCCGACAGCTCGTACGTGCTCTGCTTGAAGTCGCCCTTGAGCAGCGTGACTTCAGCGGTGTAACGGCCGCCGAACACGTCGCCACGGTTCTTGATGCCGAGTTCGTACTGCTTGACGAAGTCGACCGAAGCGGTGTCACCGGCCTGCGTCAGCTTGCCGTTGCCATCGATCTTGCCGCTGACGGTCTGACGGTCGCCGTTGAAACGGCCACCGCGCGACGAACGCACGAAGATGCTGGTGTCGTCGTTCAGCTTGTACAGGGCACCCACGGAGTACGACTTGTACTTCTTGGTGTAGTCCAGCGCTTCACGAGCACCGTTGCTGGTCAGCGTGCCGATGGCCACGCCGTCCACCACGGTGTTGTACTCGTTGCCGCCCTTCACGGTCCAGCCAGAGGCCTTCACGCTGTCGAAACGGATGCTGCCGTCAACCGCGAACTTCTCCGCGTCGTAGTCCAGGGCCAGGTACGGCGCGTTGTCCGTATAGGCCAGGTCGTAGTCGCGGGCGCAGCAGTCGCCCCAGTTGTTGTTGAAGCCGGCGATGCCGTTCGCGGTCAGCTTGGCGCCCGCGGCGGTGTACAGGTCCAGCATGGCGGGGTTGTTGCCCGACAGTTCGCTGGTGGCCTTGTTCGTGTGCCAGTCCATCGCGATCTTCTGGTTCATGTAGAACCAGCCGGCGCGCGCGGTCAGCTTGCCGCCGGCCACGTCGAACTTGCCCGACAGCGCGAGGTCATTGGCAAAGCTGCCGATGTCGCGGATGTTGGTGCGGACGTTGGTGTTGTTGTTCAGGTAGCGCTTCGTGTAGACCTGACCGGCGTTCGCGCCATTGGCGTAACGCACGGAAGCCACGGTGCCGCCGTTCACGACCGAACCGATGACCGAAGACGTGGTCGCCACGTTCAGGAACGGCGAGGTGAAGGCACCGCTCATGTCCGTCCAGCGCAGGTTGTTGTCCACGACGATGTCGTTGGCGAACTCGTAGTGGAACTGGTTGCCGAACGAGGCTGCCTTCGTCGTGATGCCCGACATCTTGACGCGCTCGAGCACGCCCTCGCGGTTCACGATCAGGAAGTCCTGATTGTGGATGGAGTAGTTCGACTGGCTGCGGCCGTCGAAGCCCGTGTACGGAGCCAGACCGCTGACGTTCGTGCCATTGATGTTGGCGAACGCCGGGGCGCCCGTGTAGTTGGGCTCCTGGGTGTCGGCGAACTTGAACAGGAAGCGGATGTAGCCGGCGCCGTCAGCGAATTCCTTCGTGACGTTGCCCTTCACCTGCACGCTGTCCGACACGTTGTAGCCGGCATCGAGCGGGCCGCGGCCCGTCTTGAAGTAGCCACCGAGGTGGAAGTACGTGGAGTCGTTGATCGCGCCGCCGTAGCGGAAGTCGACCTTCGTCTCGTCGAAGTTCACGCCCTTGTTCAGCGCGATGAACCCGCCCTCTTCCTTGCCGGTGTGGCTGATGTAGTTGATGACCGCACCAGGAGCCTGCGAGGCGTAGGTGCTGGCCGAACCACCACGGACGCCTTCGACATTGGCCACGGAGGCGTCGAAGCGGGTCCAGTAGTCGTTGTTGCCGAACTGGATGTCGCCGAACAGGACGGTGGGCAGGCCATCTTCCTGGATCTGGACGAACGGCGAACCGCCGGTGGCGACCGGAAGGCCGCGGACCGCGATGTTCGAGTTACCGCCCGGGCCAGCCGTACCGGCGACCTGGATGCCCGGGATCATGCGGAAGACTTCGGCTTCCGAGCTGGGCTTGAAGTTTTCGATGAGCTCGGCCTTCACGCTGGTGACGGATACCGAGCTGTTCAGCTGAGTCTTGTCACGGCCCGAGGCCGTCACGACGACTTCGTCGAGACCCTCGTTGCTTTCCGTGGCGGCGTCCTGCGCCATGGCGGAGGCCTGGGCAAGCACAAATGCAACAGTGGCGGCGACGGAAGCCACACTGCGGAGATCAGACTTCTTCATGAAATTCCCCCTCGCGAACACCCGTACCGGGCGACTGAATAGAACAAGGGGACGCGTGTGCCCCCCACCGCAAACGATTGCAGAATATATACAATCGATTGCAAAGACAAGCCCCCCGGTCAACCTGCCCATGAAATATCTGTCGCGGGGCTCCCCTCGCACGTCCTCGCGAAGGGGTTTGTCCAGCACAAAACTGCGCCAACCTTCCATTTGTTGCTAAAAAGATACATCCAAGGACAAATTCGGAACTGCGCCGCTGCCACGACGCTCGGCGAAAGCCCGTTAAGCTTCCGCGCAGAGCCCTCGCCTGGGCTTGCAGGAGACTTCGATGCAGCATCCCCCTTCCGGCCTGACGCGACGCGGCTTCGGGCAATGGCTCTGTGCACAGGCCACCGTCGCCACGGCCCTTCCCCTGACCGCCGCGCTGACGACGGACACGGCCGATGCCAGCACGAACAACACCACAGCCAACACCGTCGATGCCGTGCTCACGGGTAATGCACCACTGTCGCGTGCGGCGTTCGTCGCCACGCTCGCCAACCACTTCGGCTGGATTCATTCTTCCACTTACCACGACGCCTACAAGAACCCGCAGCCCACCTTCAGCGACGTGAAGGTCGGCGAGACGCGCTGGGCTTGCCAGGTGGAAGCGGCCCTGGAAGCGGAACTCATGAATAACTTTGCCGGGGAATTCCGGCCTGAAGCCCGCGTGACACGCGCCGAGGCGGCCGCCTTCTATGCACAAGGCTTCGGCATCACTGCAGCGGCGGCCACGGTAGCCATCGATGCCGTCCTTGGCAAACACTCACCCGAAGCCACGCTGACGGGAAAAGCCGCCAGCCGTGTACTGGCCTATTTGACGGCCACCGTAGTGGCTCCACCGCAGGTACTTTGCAAGGCTGGCACGACGGCGCCACGGCGCTATGTTCAGCTCATGACCGCTACGCCTGATGCCAAGGTGCATTACACCTACACCTACGACGGCAGCGAGCCTGCCGACCCGCTTTCGGCTGCCGGGGCAGTCTACGACCTGCGCAACGATGGCGTGCTGCAGTTCGTGAACCCCTTGAACTCGACCACCGACTACCGGCTTTACCGTTTGAAGGCCGTAGCGGTGAAAGATGGGCTTCCGCCGAGTGCGATGCGCGAGTATGCGTGGAACATCGTTCGGCCACGCACCGGCGATTTCACTGCCCGCCTCGTGCAGTTGGGCACGGGCAACTCGCCCACCATCTGGCGCATCTTCAACCCGGCGGAATATTTCCAGGCGAACGTGTACTACATCGAGGGTACGCAACGCGGCTTGGTCTTCGATGCCGGCGAGTACGGCTACCAGAAAGGCAACCTGAAGACCTTCATCGACACGCTGGCGCGCCGCCCCTACGACCTGGTGGTCGGCCACAGCCACCCGGACCACGCCGAGCAGATCTACAACTTCACTTCGGCCGGCATCGCACTCCATGTCTCCGCCCAGGAGAAGGCGGCCTTCATGGCCTCGCAGCGCACGGACTGGCGTGCTGCGGGAGAAGCAGCCGTGGTGATTGGCGAGGGACACGAGTTCGACCTTGGCAACGTGCAGGTCACCGCCTTCCCCATGCCAGGCCACACGCATGGTCTGACCACCATTCTCGTGAATCAGACGGGGCAGGTTTACGGTTCCGACATGTGGGGCTGCAACCGTCCGCATACCGCCGACACCACCCAATACCAAGGGGTGAAGGTGGACTTGTTCCTCTCGCTGGTTCAACAAGTGCTTGCAGGCTATCGACGCGCGAGCACGTCCGGCGAGATAACGCAGGTGACCAATGCGCATCAGGAAGTGCCTGTCGGCATGGGCTGCGTTCGCAACTTCGAACGCTGCTTCCAGCAATTGGTGGATGGTGGCAATGCCGTCGCGCAGCCTTCCATCCGCGGCGGACTCAAACAAGGCGACCGCATGAGCCTGGTGGGCGACATGTGGCGCGACAAGGACTGGATTGCCATCGGTCCCATCGGAAAGTTCGCCGCACCCGTCGACTATTTCACGCGCCCCACCACGGCCTACCCCTGCAGTGCCAACATCGACCACAACACGGCGGACGGTTACCTGAAGTACTCCGTGCTCAGCAGCGTGGCCTTCGAAGGAGCCGAGCTGGTTGGCGTGGACGTGTATTGGGCTGCGCCCGCCAACGGCGTCGCGAATCGGCTTCCGAACAAATTCGACCCCTGGACCTACGCCTACCGGGTAAAACTCCAACCTGGTGCCAGCAAAGTCACCCTGCGTGCCAAGACGCTCTCCACGCGGGTGCACAGCATGACCATAGACGGAGCGCCGACTGCGTACGACGCTCCTGTGACACTGGCAGCCCAAGCGGGTCGTGAAGTGGCGGTAGTCGTAGTTGCGCCGGATGGCACTACCAGCAGTCGCTACACCTTCACGCTCGAGTAACAGGGAACCCCGGCATGGGCAGGTGCACCGAGCACCCGAGGCCTCTCAGGCGCGCCGCGCCCAGGACAATGCCGCTTCCATGGTGGCGTCTCTCCCCGCAACCACATCTTCCCAGCGCTCCGGGACGACGATGTCCGGCGTAACGCCGGCATCGGGTTGCGACGAGCGCGGAAAATAACCCACCAGCGGCAAGTCGAACTCCAGACCGCAGGCCGGCAGGCGCACAAAAAAGAAGCAGCCGCCGTTGATGCCGCGACGATTGCCCCCCGTGGTCTGCCCGATGAGTTTCACGAGTCCCGTGGCTTGCGCCTGCATGGCGAACTGGAACGTTGCAGAACTGTTGGTAGGCCCGATCAACGCGGCCACCGGCAAACCAAGCCGCGGCTTGACCGCCGCGATGGTCTGCCTCTCGCGACTCCCCGGCCGCTGGAAAAATGCTCCAGGCAACTCGGCCCCACCGTCACCGAGTTGGCGGAAAGAGTCATCCCAGGTATCGAGATACGGGTCCAGTTCCGCCGGCGTACGGCGGAACCGAACCCGCTCGTCGTAGGCGGGAAACTCGAGATCGCGGGAAGCCAAACGCGCCAGCAAGATATCTCCCACGTCTTCGCCGCCTTCGTTGGCCCGTAGATCGATGAGCAGGGCTCGCGCACCGCCGAGGCTGTCGAGGCGCTCTTTCAACCACGGCTCCCAGGCCTTCCACTTTAGCGAATACATCGCCCACCCCGGCATCGTGAGCACGGCAATGCCATCGGCGCGCATTTCCCATTGCCAGAAGGGCGAGCCATCGTTGGCCGGCCGTAGCGACTGCGCCTGCCGTTCCTCGAGCGTGATGGCAGGCAGTTCGAGCATCAGGTGGCGCCCGGCTGGCGTCAGCACCTGCAACCGATGCACACCACCCGTGGATGGCAGCAGCAGACTCTGGAAAACATCAAAGTACTCGACGCTGTCCTCGCCCTGCTGCGAGAGCAGAGCTCGCCGCTTGGCGTCGTTATGGCCGTCTGCTCGGGCATAGGTCATGAGTTCGCGAAGGAAGGCCGTTGCTGGAACGCCATTCAGACGCTCGATGCGGGTGCCTGGCGCCAACCCCACCACACCTGGATACGGGCGAGTGACCACCATGGTGTCATCGATCCAGCGAAACTCGAATGGCAAACGCGTGGGACGAGCAAACAAGCGCTCCGCTACCGGCTTGCGCTGATTGAACAGGCTGGCGTACGTGTGTCCGCAGCGAATTCGTGCCAGCAACTTCGCCAGGAGCAGGAAGCGTGCCGTTTCGTCTTGCGCCGCCACGAACTCGGCTTCGAATCGCGTGAACCAGCCCGCCACTTCTGCTGGAGACCCGTAACGATACAGGCCGGGGTGAAGTGCGAGCGCCCGCCGCAAAATATCGACGTCATCGCGCAGGGCGGCAGTCGGGAGGGGGGCAGCGATGGCCGACGGCAATGCGGCAATCACACCGCAGGCAGCGAGCTGTTGCAACAAGTGGCGCCGGTCGGCGGTGAATGACATCGGCAAGGTTCCTTCTGCAACCCGGAGCGTGCCGCACCACGACTTGCGGCTTCTGCAGCAGATACTGTGAGGCCGAGTGCCCCCAGGAGCAATGCTTGTACTGGACCTGTTTTTTTTGACATTGATGCCGCCTCGCGTAGTTTCTGCGAAGCCACGCCTCTCCCTGCCACCCCGCAGGACGCGACACCGTTTCGCGGCCAGCGCCGAGTCCGAGCATGTCTCTTCCGAACGCATCCCTTGCCTGGACAACAACCACGCCGCCGCTACGGAGCGCCGCACTGGCCCGAGTGGCTGCAGTACAGCCTGAGGCTTACGCACGCACCCGCAACCATCTCGAGGGCGCGGTGACCGGTCTTTCGCCCTACCTGACCCACGGGGTACTGACGCCGCGCGATGTGCTCCAGGGCGTGCTGGAACGGGAACCGCTTTCCGTGCAGCACAAACTGGTTTACGAATTGGGTTGGCGTGAATACTTCCGTCATGTGTGGAAGCACGCGGGCGACGGCATTTTTTCCTCTTTGCACCCCGGTCCGCGCCCCGACAACGACTATTTGCCGGAGGTGCCGCCGGATATTCGTGAAGCCCGCAGCGGGGTGCGCGCAATCGATGAAGCGGTACGTACGCTTTTCGCCACGGGCACGTTGCACAACCACGCCAGAATGTGGCTGGCCAGCTATGTGGTGCATGTGCGAGGTATTCACTGGCGCGCCGGTGCCGACTGGCTGGTGGCACACCTGCTGGATGGCGACCTCGCCAGCAACCACCTCAGCTGGCAGTGGGTGGCAGGCACAGGCAGCCACAAGCCCTACCTCTTCAACGCGGAGAATGTGGCGCGCTTTGCGCCGCCAAACTGGCACAGTCCGGGTTCGCCCATCGACCGAACTTATGAAGCACTGGAACGGATAGCCCGCGGGCTGGAGGCAACGTCTTCGGGCGAACCGGGCGCCGCAGACGGCATCATGGAGCCTGCTTTGCTCCCTGTGCCGCCAGCGTCTCTCGGGCTTCAGGCGCCACCGTCGGCTTCAGTCCAGCAACTCCGCGGCAGGCAGGTGTGGCTGATGCACCCATGGGCGTTGCGTGCCCCGCCGGCGAATATGGCGCCGGACTGCGCGGTAGTGGGTATCTTTCCCAGCGAACACCACGCGGCCTGGCCTTGGCCTGAGGCGCGCTGGCAGTGGGTCGATGCGGCCATGCGCGCGGTGGCCCCGGAGTGCTGGTTCACGGACAGCGACGGCTTGAGTGAGGCGCTGGACGGGGCCGCACTGGTGCGTACGGTGGCCGACCCCCATGTGGACCGCTGGCTGCCTGCGCGCGTGCAGAAAGACTCGGCGCCCATGCTTTTCCCGGCCGTGGAGCGGCCTTGCAGCAGCTTCTCGCAATGGTGGACGCGTGCCACGCGCGATGTGAAGCAGGCAGACGAGTTGTCGTGAAACATCAAACGCCCACCCAGTCGAGTGCTCTCCTCTGGTTCAAGCGCGACCTGCGTGTCGGGGACCACGCCCCGCTCGCGGCCGCCGCCGAATACCGCGCGGCGCTGGCATTGTTCATCATCGAACCGCTTTGGCTTGCCAGCCCGGAATGCCACCCGCGGCACGTGAATTGGTTGCTGAAGTGCCTCGCGG
>JBEGRA010000056.1:0-6900 GCA_041180705.1 Pseudomonadota bacterium
CGGCAGACGGTGCCGCGCTGTTCCAGCACTGTGCAGCCTGCCACTTGCCCTCGGGTGCCGGCGTACCGGGTACGTATCCACCGCTGGCGGCGGACTTCCGGGCGCAGGCGGTCACACCCGAGGGCCGTCGCTATCTCATGCTTGTGGTGCTGAAAGGCGCCATGGGTGCCCTGACCGTGGACGGCAAGCCGTACTTCGCTGTCATGCCCGCGCAGTCGCAGTTGGACGATGCAGGCATCGCCACCGTCTTGAACCACGTGGCAACGGACATCGCCAAAGTGGGTGAGGGCTTCGTGCCGTTCACGCCGGCCGATGTCGCTGCCGTGCGCGCCGCCGACGGCGGGCTCAGCGCGCAGCAAGTGGCCCAATTGCACGCCACTCTGCTGGGAAAATGAGCCCCAAGGCGCGACTATTCGGTGCGCTGTTGCTCGCTGCCGTCGGCAGCGCGTCAGCCGCGGCGGCAGACAGCGCCAGTACGAATGCGAATGTCGCAGCTGCCCAAGCGAACATTCCCGGCGTCGCGGATATGGCCTTGGCCCACCAGCACTACATGCTGCAATGCCAAGGCTGCCACCGGCCCGACGGCACAGGCACCATGGCCACGGCACCGCCGATGACCGGCATGGTGGCGCGGTTCCTCGCCGTGCCCGGTGGGCGAGAGTTTCTGGCACGTGTGCCAGGGGTGGCCACGGCCGTGCTCACGGACGCCGAACTCGCCCAGCTGCTCAATTGGACGCTTTATCGCTTCGACTCCGCGCACGTACCGGCTGGCTTCCAGCCCTATACTGCCGCCGAGATTGGCGCCCTGCGTCGCCATCCGCTGCGTACCGAGGCCAAGGCCGTGCGTGCCCAGCTCATCACCGAACTCGACCGGCAGCCTTCGGGCCGCTGAGTCCAAGACCACAAGAAAATCACGCTCGCGGGAGACACTCGACATGAAACAACCGCAACCCCCCACCATTCGCGCCGCCATTGCCCTGGCACTGGCCACCGCCACCCTGCCGGTTCTGGCCCAGCAGGCCGCCGACACCGGCTTCGAAGAAGTCATCGTTACCGCCACCAAGCGTGCTGAAAAACTGCAGGACATCCCCATCTCCATCGCTGCCATCGGCGGTGACACGCTGGCCCAGTCGCACGTGGCGCAGGCGGATGAACTCGTCACGAAGATTCCGAACCTGCAGCTCACCTCCACCGTGGGCGACAACACGCCCATCTTCGCGCTGCGCGGCGTGTCCATGTCGGACTACTCCCTGAACCAGGCGAGCCCCGTGGCCACGTACTACGACGAAGTCTACAAAGGCAACTTCGCCCTGCTCGGCGTCGCCATGTACGACCTGGAGCGCGTGGAAGTGCTGCGCGGCCCGCAGGGCACGCTGTACGGCAAGAACACCACGGGCGGTGCGGTGAATCTCATCAGCCGCAGCGCCAAGCTCGGTGCCTCCGACGGCTACGTGAATATCGGCTACGGCAACTACAACCGCTTCGACGCCAGTGGCGCGAAGAACTTCGCCCTCGGCGACACCCTGGCCGCACGCGTGGCCTTCACGTACTCGAAGGCCGATGGCTGGTTCGAGAACGTGGTGCCTGGCAAGAAGGACCTGGCGGGCGTGGACGAATGGGGCGTGCGTGCCTCGCTGCTGTGGGAGCCGAGCGACGGCATGAAGTGGGTGCTGCGCGCCTCCACCAGCCTGCAGACGCCGACCAACTACGGCATCTTTGCCGAGCCGGCTGCCGACGTGCGCCCGGGCCTCGACACGCGCCAGATTGCTGCCAACATCGACAAGACGCGCTATGCGCGCACGCAGTCCGTGGCGCTCACCGGCACCATCGACGTGGGCAACAGCCTGACGCTGACGTCCATCACTTCGTACGACAAGGGCGTGCTCGACTTCTACGAAGATACCGACGGCCAGTCGAACCAGTTGCTCGAAGTGCCCTACTACGACAACGCGAGCCAAGTCGCGCAGGACCTGCGCCTCACCTCGGACTTCAGCGGCCCGTTCAACTTCATTCTCGGCGCGTACTTCAACCGCGAGTCGGTGTTCAACCGCAGCGCGTTTGAAATCGGCAAGGACATCGATTCCGACGGCCTGCCCGGCGTGACGGACGCCGACTGCGCCGTGGGTCTGCCGCTCGGCTGCATCTTCGAGAACCAATTCAACCAGAAGAAGAAGAGCTTCGCCGTCTACACGGACGCCAGCTACCAGCTCACGGACCAGTTGACGCTGCGTGGCGGCCTGCGCTTCACCGACGACAAGGGCGAGCAGACCGGCTTCCGTTCGGATGCCTTGGGCCCGAACCGCGTGCTGGTGGTAACGCTCATTCCGCCCACTTCGCTCAGCTACAAGAAGACGAACGTGTCGGGCAAGATCGGCCTGGACTACAAGCTCGCTGAAGACCGCCTGCTGTACCTGAACTTCAGCCGCGGCTTCCGCGCGAACAGCTTCAATGCTCAGGCCTTCTTTGACCCGAGCGAAGTGTCCGTGGCCAAGCCGGAAACGGTCGACGCCGCCGAAATCGGCATCAAGTCGCAGTGGGCAGACCGCCGCGTGACGTTGAACGCCGCTGCCTTCTCGTACAAGTACACGAACCAGCAGTTCCTGAACATCGACCCGAACACGGCAGCGCAGACGCTGTTGAACCTGCCGGAGTCGCGCATCACGGGCGCCGAACTGGAACTGACGGCACGCGCCAGCGATGCCATCACGCTCCGCGCCGGTCTCGGCCTGCTGGATGCGAAGGTGAAGAAGGGCATCGTCAGTGGTGTGGACGTGAAGGACCACACGCTGTCGAACGCACCGAAGGTGACCTTCAACGGTGGCATTGATGCCGACGTTTGGCAGGACGAGCAGGGCAGCCTCAGCGCCCACGTCGATCTGGCTTACTCCGGCAGCCAGTACTTCGAAGTCATCAACGTGCCGCGCCTGAAGCAGGCCAGCTACACCTTGCTGAACGCGCACCTCGATTGGGAAAGCGCTGACGGCAAGTGGACGGCCGCGGTGTGGGGCAAGAACCTCGCGGACAAGTTCTACCACACCTCCCGCGTGGACCTGCTAGCCGGCTTCGGCTTCGACTACAACCATATCGGCGCGCCGCGTACCTTCGGCATCTCCGCCGGCATGAAGTTCTAAGCCGCCATGAACGCGAGTGTGGTCCGCGGGGCGGCCACGCCCGCGTTGCTGGAATGCACCATCGGCGAGCAACTCGCCGCCATGGCTGCAGCCAGGCCGGAAGGCGAGGCCCTGGTGGTTCCCCACCAGGGCGTGCGCTGGTCCTGGCGGGAACTTCTGGAGCGAGCGGATGCGCTTGCTACCGGATTGCTGGAAGCCGGGCTGCAACCCGGCGACCGCGTGGGCATCTGGGCGCCCAACTGCGCCGAATGGACGCTCACGCAGTTCGCCACGGCACGTGCCGGGCTCATTCTGGTCACCATCAACCCCGCTTACCGTGTCACGGAAGTGGAATACGCACTGAACAAGGTGCGTTGTGCCGCGCTCATCACCGCGCCGGCACTCAAGACCAGCGACTACCTCGGCATGCTGCGTGAACTCGGTTTACCCGGCGAAGCAGGCACGCGCCTGCCGCATCTGCGGTTCATCGCTTCGCTCGGTACCGCCGAGCATGCCGGCTTCCTGCCGTTCGCGGCGCTCGCCGAACGGCCCGCGGATGCACCGCGCCTCGCGCAGGTGGCAGCCGGGCTCAAGGCTACCGATGCAGTGAACATCCAGTTCACGAGCGGCACCACGGGCTTCCCCAAAGGCGCCACGCTCACCCATCGCAACATCCTGAACAACGGCCGTTTCGTCGGCGCAGCCATCGGGCTGACGCCTGCCGACCGCATCTGCATTCCCGTGCCGCTGTACCACTGCTTCGGCATGGTGATGGGCAACCTTGCTGCCGTGGCCCATGGCGCCACCATGGTCTACCCGGCAGAAAGCTTCGATCCGCTGGCCGTGCTGCGGACCGTCGCTGCCGAGCGTTGCACCGCGCTCTACGGCGTGCCGACCATGTTCATCGCCGTGCTGAATCATCCGCAGTTCGGGGAGTTCGAACTTCAATCCCTGCGCACCGGCATCATGGCGGGCTCTCCGTGCCCCATCGCCACGATGAAGGAAGTGATCGCGCGCATGCACATGCACGAGGTGACCATTGCCTACGGCATGACGGAAACGAGCCCGGTAAGTTTCCAGACGGGGCGCGATGACCCCCTCGAGGAACGCGTGTCCACGGTGGGCCGCATCCAGCCGCATCTGGAAGTGAAGATCGTCGATGCCATGGGCCGCACGGTGCCGCGTGGCGTGCCGGGCGAACTTTGCACCCGCGGTTATTCGGTGATGCTGGGCTATTGGGATGACGCGGAGAAAACCGCCGAAGCCGTGGACAGCGAAGGCTGGATGCACACCGGCGACCTCGCCACGCTGGACGAGCAGGGCTATTGCCGTATTACCGGCCGCAGCAAGGACATGGTGATTCGCGGCGGCGAAAACGTGTACCCGCGCGAGATCGAGGAGTACCTGCTCACGCACCCCGAAGTGCTGGACGCACAAGTGGTGGGTGTACCCGATGAACGCTATGGCGAAGAAGTGTGCGCCTGGGTGGTGCTGCGCACAGGCGCAAAAGCCACGGAGGAAACGCTGCGCGAGTACTGCCGCGGCCGTATCGCGCACTACAAGGTGCCGCGTTACGTGCGGTTGGTGGAGAGCTTCCCCATGACCGTGACAGGCAAGGTACAGAAGTACCTGATGCGCCAGGAAACCGCCCGCTGGCTCGGGCTGGCTGCGCGCGACCCGGGGCAGGCGCAGTAACGAAAAAGGGCCCGCGAGGGCCCTTTTCCTTTGGCTTGAGGCTGCAGCGCTGCTGCAACCCCCGCAACAGCTCTCAGTGCTTCGAGCCGTCAGCCTTCTGCGTCCAGACGCCCGGGGTCTGCGCGGCAAACCACTTGGCAGCGGCTTGAATGTCCGCCTCCGACAGCTGGCCCGCAAAGCCCTGCATGATGGCGTTCTGGCGGGTGCCCTTCTGGTAGCCGTGCAGCGAATTCACGAGGTAGTCCGCGTGCTGGCCAGCGAGGTTCGGCGCGCCGGTGCCTTCGATGGCAACACCGTCCGGACCATGGCAGGCAGCGCACGTGGCGACGACGGCCGGCGCCGTGCCGGTGGGGCCATCACTCTTCAGCGGCGTGGCGGCAAAGAACGCGGCCACGTCTGCGATGTCCTTGTCCGACAGGCTGGCGGCCTGGGCGTTCATGGTGCCGTTGCGGCCGTGCTGGCGCGTGCCGGCCTTGTATTCACCCAGAGCGGCGATGATGTAGTCCGCGCGCTGCCCGAAGATTTTCGGCACGTGGTAGGTGGGGTACGTGTTGCGGTAGTCGGGGATGCCGTGACAGCCGTAGCAGGTGTAAGCCACCTTGGCACCACGCACCGCATCGCCGGCAGCTGCCTGGGCCGAAGCCGCGGGAGCCAGCGTCGACAGCGCCAGCGCTGCCACCAGGGAGGCCCAAAGGCCGGACCGGACCATCTTCAGGGACATTCAGTGTTCTCCGCAGCATCGAATCCAAGCGCGGCATGGTACGGTTTTGCTTGGCTTTTTTCCACCCGTAAAGACCACAGAGGGAACTGCCCATGAACATTCACCGCCTGCGCGGCGCCTTGGCGCTCGCTGCCCTCCTCGCCAGCACCCCCGGTTGGAGCGCCAGCCCCGAGGAATGCGCGAGTCCGCGCTTGGCATCGGTGAGTGGCCGGGGGGAAGTGCGGGCCGAACCCGACCAGGCCCGCCTGACGCTGGGCGTGGAGGCCCGCGAGCCCACGCTGGAGGCAGCACGCACCCGCGTGAACCGCAGTGTCGAGAGCTTGCTGCGCCTGACGAAGGAACTCGGCATTCCTGAAAGGCTGGTGAACAGCACTCGGCTGAACGTGCAACCGGAGTACGCCTGGCTGGAGAAAACGCGCACCCGCAAGTTGATCGCGTACGTGGTGTCCCGCACCGTGGCGGTCGACCTGCGCGAACTGGACAAGCTGGGGCAGTTGCTGGAACGCAGCCTGGAACTGGGCGCCAATCAGGTGGGCGACCCCCTGCTGGACCACAGCCGACGCGTGGAACTGGAACGGCAGGCGCTGGGTCTGGCCACCCAGGACGCCCTGCACAACGCCGAAGCCATGGCCGGCGCCCTGCAGGCCAACGTGGGCGCGGTGCGCAGCCTGAACGCCGCGCAGGAATCCCCGCCGCCCATGCCCGTGTTCGCCATGGCGTCGCGGTCGCTGGCGGTGGCGGACGCCGGGGCCGGCGCGCCACAAAGCTATCAGCCCGGTGAACTGGTCTTCCGCGCCAGCGTGAATGCTTCCTTCGACCTGCTGCCGGCGCCGGCTGCGAGCCCGGCGCCAGCGGCCAACGTCAAGGCAAAACCGTAGGAGCAGTCGCCAGCGAAGCCGGCAGCGCATCCAGCAGCATGGTCTGCGTCTCGAGGTAGGCCATGAAGCCTTCCGCGCCGCCTTCGCGGCCGAGACCGGACTGCTTGAAGCCGCCGAACGGCAGACGGAAATCGGCCCGCATGCCGCCCTGGCTGATGACGCCCGTACGCACCTGGCTGGCCACACGGTAGGCGGCCTCGGCGTCCGTCGTGATGACGGAGCCGTTCAGGCCGAACTGCGAGTCGTTGGCCAGCGCAATGGCGTGCGCTTCGCTGTCCGCAGGAATGAGCGAGAGCACGGGCCCGAAGATTTCTTCCTGCGCGATGCGGGAGCGGTTGTCGACATTCGCAAACAGTGTGGGTTCGATGAAGAACCCGCGGTCGAGCCCGACCGGGCGACCACCGCCGCGCACCAGCGTGGCGCCTTCCGCCTGCCCGATGGCGACGTATTCCTGCACCCGCGCCAGCTGCCGGCCCATGGCCAGCGGCCCCATCTG
>JBEGRA010000057.1:0-2765 GCA_041180705.1 Pseudomonadota bacterium
GTCGCGTCCGAGACGGACTGCATGCCGAGGCCCGTGACCTTGCCTTCGAAATCTTCGGTGAAGCGCACGTAGGCGTCCGCGTTCAAGGTTCGGTCGTTCCAGCGGACGATGAACAAGCCGGGGGAGATGGCCTCCAGGGGCCCCGCAAGACCTTCGGTGCGCGAGAACTTCAGTACGAGGTGCTCGCCTTCCTGCGTGACGGTCGCATCGCCTCGCCACGCGTCGTTGTAGCGTCCAACATAAGCCGCGAAAGTCGCGGGGTCTACCGGTTGCGCCGCGCGCGGTGGGGCGCGCTTGGCCGACGCCGCCGCGAGGCGTGCCGTACGCGCGTTCATCTGTTCCTGCATGGTGGCCAGCCAGTCACGGGGCGGTGCACCGATGTAGGCATCGAGGATCTGCCGCGGAATGGCCGCGATAGCTACGGGCTCTTGCTGGTTGGTGAGTACCACCACGCCAAGACCCAGTTCGGGCAGCAGACTGACATGCGTTACCACGCCCGGCAGTCCGCCGTTGTGCGATATGCGCTTGTATCCCTGATAGTCCTCGAGTACCCAACCCAATCCGTAGGCGGCGAAGTGCGTACGCGACATTTGCTGCACGGGTGAACCGGTTGGGAGGATGGTTTGCGGTGCCCACATTTCGGCGGCGCGCGCGGCGCTGTAGAGCCTACCGGTTCCCGGGGCAGGGATGGCGCCCTCGGACAGTTGCGTGGTCATCCAGCGTGCCATGCCATTCACGCTGCACACGATGCTGCCCGCCGCGTTGACCACGGAAATTTCCAGCAGCGGCACCTTCTGCAATTTCCCGTTTACCGGGATGTGGGGATTGGCCCGGTTCGCGGAAGTGAGCAGGGCGGGTGCCGCAGCGCAGTCGCCCATGCCCAAGGGGGCCAGGATGCGTTCGGTGATGAACGCTTCCCAGGACTTGCCACTGGCCGCAGCCACCACTTCGCCGCCCACGGCGTACAGCAGGTTGTCGTAGGCGTATTCGGTACGGAAGCTCGATACCGGCTTCAGATGGCGCAATGCGCGGATCATCTCCGCTCGGGTGAAGTCCGTTTTCGTCACGAACATGAGGTCGCCGGCGCCGAGCCCGAGTCCGCTACGATGGGTGAGCAGGTCGCGGATGGTGAATTCGCGCGTGACCCACGCATCGTGCATCCGGAATTCCGGTAGCCAGTCTATGACACGGTCGTCCCAATGCAGTTTGCCTTCGTCGACGAGGATGGCGAGGGCCGCTGCGGTGAATTCCTTCGTGTTGGAGCCGATTCCGAACATCGTGTCGGCATCGACGCGCTCCGATTGGTCGAAAGCGCGCAAGCCAAACCCCTTGGCGTAAACCAGCTTGCCATCCTTCACCACGCCGACAGCAATGCCGGGCACCGGGTAGGCGGCCATGGTCCGCTCCACGAGGCGGTCGATATCTGCCGGTGCCATCGTCCGGGGAGGCACGGTGCGCGGTGCTGTCGAGCCTGCCGTCCAGAAAGACAGCAAGGCCAAACCCAGGACCCCGCGAGCGACGGAACAAGTGTGCATGGTGTTACCTCAACTCATCCCGACTGCGATGCGCGCGACGGCATCGCGCACGTCGCGAACTGTCTTCAATTGTTCGAGCGAGCTGAATCCGTCGTAGTTCACCAGGAGGGCAACGGTGACCTTCTCCCGCTGGTAGCTGCGCAGCATCGAAATGAACCCGAAGATGCCGCCATCGTGCTCGACGAAGCTATGCCCTTCGAAATCGCCGGTCGCCAGCCCGAAGCCGTATCTCACCTTTTCCCGCGGCGAGTCCTTCGGCGCGTTGGGCGGCACGGGGGCTTCCGGAAGTTCGCCGTTCTTGAGCAGTGCGGGGGTGAGCATCAGTTGCAGCGTTTCGGGTTTGACGATGCGGCCCCCCAGCAGTGCGGCATGCCAGCGGCAGAGATCGGCAGCCGTAGAACGCATGGCACCTGCAGCACCCGGGAAGGTCATGGAGATGTATTCGGCGTTGCGGATGCCGCCAGCCGTTCCCGTGGCGGTGGGCGCCTTGGCCGAGTAGCCACTGGCGCGGTGGCGCACGACGTCCGCCGCATCGTCGACGGCGGTGTTCACCAGGCCAGCAGGTTCGAACAGGCGTTGGCGCAGAAATTCGCCGTACGCCTCGCCGGAGACTACTTGCACGACCATGCCGAGCAGGACGTAGGCAGTGTTCGAGTAGGCCCAGGCCGTGCCGGGTTCTGACTTGAACAGCGGCGAGGTATTCGCCATGGCCGCGAGCAGTTCCGCATCGTCGTAGTCCGTGCGGGCCTGACGGAAGAACGCCGTTGGAGGCTGGGTTTCCGTGTAATTGCCGAGCCCGGAGGTGTGGGTCAGCATCTGTCGAAGCGTAATGTCATTGGCGCGCGGAAACAGCGGCAGGAACTTCGACAACGGGTCGTCGTAGCCCAGTTTTCCCTCTTCGGCGAGCAGCGCGATGGCCGTGGCGATGAATTGCTTGCTGATGGAGCCCACCCGGAAAACCGTCTCGGGCGTCACAGGTGTGTTCGTTTCCAGATTGGCAGCGCCGTAGCCTTTTGCGTACAACAGATTTCCCGCACGCATCACGGCCAGCGACAAGCCGGGGGTAACGTGCCCGGCGATGAGCGACTGGGCCATGGTGTCGATGGCAGCAAAGGGGTTTGCGGCGGTGCCCTTGCCACGAGACGAGCCAAAGGCAGTGGGTACCGCCAGGCCGGCGGCGGCGGCATGGGCCAACTGCAGAGCGGCGCGCCGCGAGACGGAGGTGGCGAC
>JBEGRA010000058.1:0-6753 GCA_041180705.1 Pseudomonadota bacterium
CCTGCAGCACTTCCTGCTGGGCAAGCCGCTGGAGCGCAACGGCCAGCAGAGCGCCGGGCTGGTGGTCAGCCGCGGCTGGAACTTGGGCGGCGCGCAATGGCGGTTGGGCTTCGATGCCGAATCGGCAGACAGCTATCTCGTGGAATACCAGGCCGGGCCCACCCTAGAAGGCAGCGCTGCGGCGCGCGCCATTCGCCCGGCCGGTTTCCATTACGACTACCGCGTTCAGACGCTGGGGCTGGCCCCGTGGCTCACCGTGGAAAAATCACTGGCCCCGGGTTGGACCCTCTCCGGCAGTCTCCGCGCGGACCGCACCCGCTACCAGTACGACAACCGCATGCGCAGCGGCAATACCAGCGACGCCGGTACGACTTGCGCCGGCGGGTGTCTGTACTCCCGCCCCGCGGACCGCAGCGACCGCTTCAACTTGCTGATGCCGCGCCTCGGGCTGGCCTGGCGGGCGACGGAAGGCCTTACGGCCTGGGCCAGCGTGGGCCGCGGGTTCCGCCCGCCAGAAGCCACGGAGCTCTATCGACTGCAGCGCCAGCAAAGCGTGGCGGACCTGCAGGCCGAAACGGCCAACTCCGCGGAACTCGGCGTGCGCACACGCGGCAAGGGCTACCAGTGGTCGCTCGCGACCTATGCCATGGAAAAAAAGCACGTCATCCTGCGCGACGCCTCCGCGTTCAACGTGAGCGACGGACGCACTCGGCACCGCGGCGTGGAGGCAGAAGGAGCCTGGGCGATAACGGCGTGGCTGACGCTATCGGGCGAAGCGAACTTCGCGCGGCACACGTACCGCTTCAACCGCGCTGCCGAGCAAGGCGAGCGGATTACGGCCGGCAACGACGTGGACACGGCACCGCGGCGTCTGCACACCCTGCGCGCCAGCGTCGAGCCCGGCGCCGCTACCCGGCTGGAACTGGAATGGGTGGCCGTGGGGCCTTACTTCGCGGATGCCGCCAACACCGCACGCTACCCGGGCCATGACCTGCTGAACTTCCGCGCCGCCTGGACGCCCGCGCCGCAGTGGAGCTTGGCGCTGCGCGTGACTAACCTGACGGACCGCGCCTATGCCGACCGTGCCGACCTCAGCTTCGGCGCGTGGCGTTACTTTCCGGGGCGCCCGCGCACCGTGTTTCTGGAACTGGCCTGGCAGCCCTGAAATCCCTCGCGGCTGGCGTGCACGCGCCGGCCTGCAGACAACCCCGCTGGCTTAATTGCCGGCAGGCACCTGCTGCGTGATGCAGTGGATGTTGCCGCCACCCAGCAGGATTTCCCGGGCGGGTACACCCACGACGGTGCGCGTGGGGAAGCAGCGCTTCAGAACGGCGGCGGCCGCAGCGTCGCGTTTGGCGTCGAGCAGCGGCATCACCACCTGCCGGTTGGCAATGTAGAAGTTCACGTAGCTGGCCGCGAGCCGTTCGCCGGCCTGACGCGGCTTCGTGCCCTCGCAACGGTCCACGCCGGCGGCCTCTTCGGCCGTCATGTGCAACGGCCCGGGTTGCACCAGCTTGTGCACCTTGAACTTCCGCCCGCGCGCGTCGCGAGCGGCGCGAAGCCGCTCTTCAGCATCGCGCACGATGGCGTACATCGGGTCGCGCCGGTCGTCGGTCCAGGTGAGGGCTATCTCGCCGGGCGCGGTGAAGCAGGCGAGGTTGTCCACGTGTCCGTCGGTCTCGTCCATATGGACGCCCTGCCCCAGCCACACCACGGTTTCGATACCCAGCCACGCCGCCAACTCGCGCTCGTAGTCTTCACGGCTCATGTCGGGGTTGCGGTTAGGGTTCAGGAGACACTGCTCGGTGACCAGCAAGGTCCCTTGCCCGTCCGCGTGGATGGCCCCGCCTTCCAGGATGAAGTCCGGGCGGTGCCGGTCCAGGCCTTCCACCTCGCAAACCTTCTGCGCCACGGCGGCATCGCGATCCCAGGGGAAATACAGACCGCCGTGCAGCCCGCCCCAGGCATTGAACTGCCAGTCGATGCCGCGCCGACGCCCTTTGGCGTCCACGACGATTGTCGGGCCGACATCGCGCATCCAGGCGTCGTTGCTGGAGAGTTCCACCACGCGGACCGCAGGCGGCAACTGCGCGCGCGCATTGGCGTACTGCCCTGCCGAAACACCCACTCGCACGGTTTCGCTGGCGCTGATGGCCGTGGCCACCGCCGTGAAGGCCGCCTGGGCAGGCTTGGCGCCGAGCCGCCAGTTGTCGGGGCGCTCCGGCCACAGCATCCAGCATCCCTCGTGGCGGGAAAATTCCGCCGGCATGCGAAAGCCGTGGCGAGCAGGCGGAGTGGTGCGGGTAACGGTCATGCGGGGCTCCCGGGGCAAGTGCCTAGTGTACTTTGGGGCACTGCCGGTTGTACGTACATCCCCCAATCGGGCTAGAATCGTGGGATGCGACTGTTGCTCGTTGAAGACCAAGCGGACCTTGCCGCCAATGTTGCCGACCACCTCACGGGGCTCGGACACAGCGTACAACTGTGCGCAGACGGGGAAACGGCCGTGGCGGCCGCTCGCACCGGCCACTTCGACATGCTCATCCTCGACGTCATGCTGCCGCGTCTGGACGGTCTCGGCGTCTGCCGCGCCCTGCGTCAGGAAGGCCTCGAGCAGCTCCCCATCCTCATGCTCACGGCACGGGACACCGTCGCGGACCGCGTGGCGGGGCTCGATGCCGGCGCCGACGACTACCTCGTCAAGCCCTTCGCGCTCGCGGAACTCGAAGCCCGAGTCCGCGCGCTCCTGCGCCGCATCCAGCCGGCGGTGAACGCTGCACCGGAAGTGCTGCAGGTGGCAGACCTCACGTTCGACCCCGCGACGCTGGTGGCGGAACGTGCCGGCCAAGTGCTGCGCCTGAACCCGAGCACCCGCCGCATCCTCCAGATATTGCTGCAGAACACGCAGCGCGTGGTGACCCGCCAGGAACTGGAAGTGGCCCTGTGGGGCGACACGCCACCCACCGGCGACGTACTGCGCGCGCACATGTATGCGCTGCGCGCTGCCGTGGACAAGCCCTTCGAACAGAAGCTGCTGCACACGGTCCATGGCGAGGGCTACCGCCTCGCCGTTCTCGTAGACAACTGAACCCCTTTCGCTCCGCGCTACTGCGCTGAGTATCGGCTAGCCCGCGGCGGCAGCCAGCGCCTGCGCCAGGTCCGCGCGCAGGTCTTCAATGTCTTCCAGCCCGAACGACAACCGCACCATGCCGGGCGTGATTCCCGAAATGGCCAATTGCTCGGCGGAAAGATCCATCGGCTTCATGAACGGCGGCGGGTTAACGAGGCTGTCGACGCTGCCGAGACTGGCGGTCATGGCGAACAATTCGAGTGCCTCCACGAACCGCGTGGCCGCTGCCGCGCCGCCGGCGAGTTCGACACAGTTGATGGTGCCGAAGTCGCGCTGCTGCGCCGCCGCCAACGCTTGTTGCGGATGGCTGGCCAGCCCGGGATAAAGCACGCGGCTCACCCCCGGCTGCTGTTCGAGCCAGGCGGACAGTTCGTGTGCCGTGCGGCATTGCGCCTCGTAGCGCACGAAGTAGGTCTTGAGGCCACGCTGGACCAGGAAGGCCGCATGCGGGTCCAGCGTGCACCCGATGAGCACGGACTCGGTACGGAGCTTCTGCACCAAGGCAGCAGAACCGATGACGGCTCCGGCGAGGACATCGCCATGGCCACCCGCGTACTTGGTGAGCGAATGGACGAACAAGTCCACCGGATACTGTCCGTGCTGGTGGAAGCCGGCGAAGGTATTGTCCATGACTGACAAAGCCCCGTACTGGCGACACAGCGCACAGATGCGCTCGATGTCCGCTATACGCAGGACCGGGTTGGTCGGGCTTTCGAACTGCACGAGCTTCACGGGCCGCGAAGCCAGCAAAGCTTCCAGCGCCGCGTGGTCCCCCACTGGCAACAAGGTGTGCGTCACGCCGTAGCGCGTCAACGGGCCCTTCAGCGCCTGGCGCGTGGGCGCATAGCTTTCGATGAAGCTGACGACATGATCGCCGGCGCCCAGCAGCCCGTAGAGCGGCAGCGACACCGCCGCCATGCCGGAGCCCACGACCACCGCATCCTCGCGGCCTTGCAGCTTCGCCAGCGTCAGTTCCAGCTGGCGCGTGGTCGGGTTCTTGCCACGGCTGTAGAAGAAGCCCTGCACCTCGCCGCGCAGCATCGACAGCAAGTCGTCGACCGTCTCGGTCTCGAACTTCACCGACTGATAGATGGGCGCCACCAAAGGCCGGTTGCCGGGCGGCAACTCGATGGCTGGCGGATGGGTGACGACGGTGCGGGGCTGGCGGGGAGCGCTCAAGGCGCTATGCCTTCGGCTGCCGCCAAAGCGGCCCCGATGACACCGGCGTGCTGACGACAACCGGCGGGCACCACCGTGCAGGGGGCCTGCAGAAGGTGCCCGAACTGGTCCCACTGGTCGGAAAGACCGCCGCCAAGCACGATGAGTTCGGGCCAGAGCAAAGCGTGGAACGTGGTGAGCACGCGGCTCGCCTCGGCAGACCAGGCGGGCCAGTCCAGCCCACGCTCGCGGCGCGCGCGGCCCGAAGCAATGTGCTCCGCCTCGGCACCTCCAATCTCCAGATGGCCAAGTTCGGTGTTAGCCATCAAGTGGCCGTTCACGAACAGGGCACTGCCGATGCCAGTACCGAAAGTGAGGCACAGCACAGTGCCATGCTGGCCACGCCCGGCACCCAAGCGCATTTCAGCCAAGCCCGCAGCGTCGCCGTCATTCAACAGCACCACGGGGCGCCCCACTTCGCGGGCCAGGGCACTGCGGGCATCTGCCCGTACCCAACCGGCATCGATATTGGCAGCGGTATGCGTCACGCCCTGCCGAACCACGGACGGTACGGCGATGCCTACCGGCAGGCTGCCATGGGCATGCCCAGTGCCGGCCTCCAGCGCAGTGACCAAACCACCGATGGCGGTACCCACGGCGAGCAGCGTGGCCGGGGCCGGCGTCGGGCAGGAAGCAGCCTCACCCACCAGTTCGCCGGCTTCCAGGTCCACCACGGCAGCCTTGATCGAGGAGCCACCCACGTCGATACCGATACAAACGCTCATTCACCCTCCTGATTCGCGGCCAAGGCCAGCTGCACGTCACGCTGGCGCCGCTTCTCCTGGCGCTGCATCCAGATCCCCGCCACCACGATGCATACCGCCACCAGCAGCACCATGACCGTGGCCAGGGCGTTGATGGACGGGTTCACGCCCAAACGCACTTTCGAAAAGATGAGCTGCGGCAGGGTCGTGGAGCCCGGGCCGGACACGAAGCTGGTGATGACAAGGTCATCCCAGGAAAGCGTGAAAGCCAGCAGCCAGCCGGACAGGATGGCCGGAAAGATGATGGGCAAGGTGATGACGAAGAACACCTTCGCAGGACGCGCGCCGAGGTCCATGGCCGCCTCTTCCAGTGACTCGTCCAGCGTGAGCAAACGCGACTGGATGACCACGGTGACGTACGCCATGGAGAACGTGATGTGGGCGATGGTGATGGTGGTGACACCGCGGCCCTCCGGCCAACCCACCAACGTTTGCATGGCCACGAACAGCAGCAGCATGGCGAGGCCCGTGATGACCTCCGGCATGACCATGGGTGCCGTGGTGAGGCCCGTGAGCAACGTGCGCCCCTTGAAGCGCCCGAAGCGCGCCAGCGCCAGCCCTGCGAGCGTGCCGAGAATGACGGCGCCGGTGGCATTCATGGCGGCAATCTTCAGGCTGAGCTTGGCAGCCTCCAGCACCTGAGTGTCGCCCGCGAGCGCGAAATACCATTTCAGGGTGGGCGAATTCGCTGCGTCCCAAACGGTGACCAGCTTCGAGTTGTTGAACGAATACACCACCATCGAGAGGATGGGGATGTAGAGGAAGGCGAAGCCGAAAGCCATCGCCGTCAGCACGAAGAACGAGCGACGCTGGTTCATCGGTGCGCTCCTCCGGCTGCCTGCTGTGCCCGCTGGTAGAGCATGATGGGACCGACCAGCAGCAGCAGCAGCAGGATGGCCACCGCACTCGCCACAGGCCAGTCACGGTTGTTGAAGAACTCTTCCCAGAGCACGCGCCCGATCATGAGCGAATCCGGGCCACCCAGCAGGGCCGGGATGACGAACTCGCCGGTGGCCGGGATGAACACCAGCATGCAACCAGCCACGATACCTTCCTTGGTAAGGGGCAAAGTGACGCTGAAGAACGCGCGCGTGGGGCGACAACCGAGGTCCGCGGCCGCTTCGAGCAAGGTCCCGTCGAGCTTCTCGATGGCCGTGTACAGCGGCAACACCATGAAGGGCAGATAGCTGTAGACGATGCCGATGTAGACCGCCCAGTCCGTCTGCAGCAACGACACCGGCTCGCTGATGAGCCCCAGCGAAAGCAGCAACTGGTTGACCGGGCTGTTGATGCCGAGCAGGCCTATCCAGGCGTAAACGCGCAGCAGGAAGCTGGTCCAGAACGGCAGCATGACCAGCATGAGCAGGATATTGCGCCACTCGCGACTGCTGCGTGCAATGCCGTAGGCCATGGGGTAGCCCACCAGCAGCGCCAGTACCGTGGAAACCCCTGCCATCTTCAAGGAATTCAGCAGCGCCGAGCTGTACAGCGCGTCTTCCCAAAGGAACTGGTAATTGCCGAGGTTCAGCCGGATGAGCATGACCTTGTCGTCCGCCCACTGGATGAGCGGCGCGAACGGCGGCATGGCGATTTCGACGGACGAGAACGAGATCTTGAGGACAATGAAGAAGGGAACGAGGA
>JBEGRA010000059.1:0-3402 GCA_041180705.1 Pseudomonadota bacterium
TGCAACGCCTTGCGCAAGCGGCGAATGTGCACGTCGATGGTGCGCTCTTCCACGTAAACGTTGCCACCCCAGACGCGGTCCAGCAACTGGCTGCGCGTGTAAACGCGCTCGGCGTGCGTCATGAAGAAAGCGAGCAACCGATATTCAGTGGGGCCAAGCGCCACCGTGGCACTGCCCGCCATGACACGATGCCCGGCCACGTCCAGCGTCAGGGCATCGTGCTGGATGAGTTCCCCTTCATCGGCCGGCGCGGTACGCCGCAGCACGGCCCGTATGCGTGCCAGTAGTTCCCGCGGCGAAAAAGGCTTGGTGAGGTAGTCGTCGGCGCCACCTTCGAGACCCGCCACCTTGTCATGTTCTTCCGCGCGCGCGGTGAGCATGATGATGGGCAGTTCGCGGGTCTCGCGGTCCTTCTTCAGTTGGCGGGTGAATTCCAGTCCGCTCATGTCGGGCAGCATCCAGTCGACCAGCAGCAGATCGGGCCGATGGTCGGCCACGTGCGCCCGCGCCTCACGGCAGTCTTCCGCCTCGTGCACCGTGTAGCCGGCGCGACGCAGACCGAAAGCAATCATCTCCCGGATGGGGCGCTCATCCTCGACCACGAGGATCTGGCGGGAAGTCATTGGCAAGTCCTTGACCACATTGCCGGTTCGGCAACCACTGTCACATTACTGCAGGCATTGTGACAGGCCGATGACATGGGCCGACGAGCCGCCGCGAGGGCTCAGCGCGCCACCGACGGCACCGCCACCTGGTCGCGCAGGTAGACCGGCTGGGCCGCCTCGGCGGGCACGCCCTCCCCGGCCAGCAAACCCTGCCGACCGAGCACGGCAAGCACCCTTGCGTCCGGCCAAACCGGCTCGACACCGGACGCCAACGCCACCCCCGCGAGGGCCATAGCCACCACCCCGGGGCCAACGCACTGGCCAGCCCAGCCCGCCAGCGTCGGCTGCGCGAGCAAGGCCTCCGGCTTAAGCAAACACTCGCGCAACAGCGGTGCCGCGCCGGCCTGCGCCGCCGCAGCGTCGGCCCAGGCAGCCACGTAGAACTCGCCCATGCGCGCATCGATGACGGCAAGCACGGGGCCAGAGCCAGAGCAAGGGCCTTCCGCCGCTGCCGCCAGCACCCGCAGGCCGGACACCGGCACTACGGGGCGGTCCAGTGCCAGCGCCAGCCCTTGTGCCACGCCCATGGCGATGCGCAGGCCCGTGAAGCCGCCGGGGCCGCGACAAACCGCGATGGCGTCCACCGCCGCGCGCATGACACCTGTTTCCTGCAGCAGCTCTTCGACCAAACCGAGCACCTGATTGGCGTGGCCGGTACCGAGCTGCAAGTGGCGAAACGCGCAGGCCTCGCCGTGCAACAACGCCACGCCCAACCGTTCAGTGCTGGTGTCGATGGCGAGAACCGTGGGCCGGGCGCTGGCGTTCATACCGCTTCTCCACCGAGACGTTCGCGAACCTGCTCCGCCACGAAACTGCAGGCCTCATCGCAGGACTGGGTACGACGCATGGCCGGCAGACTGTTCAGGAACACGCGCCCGTAGCTCTTGCTGCGCAGGCGCGGGTCGCACAGGACCACGACGCCCGCATCGTCCGCATCGCGAATGAGCCGCCCCACGCCCTGCTTCAGCGCCAGCACCGCCTGCGGCAACTGGTACTCGCCGAAGCCGTTGCGGCCTTGCCGCCGGTACCCTTCCAGACGCGCACGCAGAAGCGGGTCATCAGGTGGCGCGAATGGCAATTTGTCGATGACCACCACCGACAGCGCCGGGCCGCGCACGTCCACGCCTTCCCAGAAGCTGCCGGTACCCAGCAACACGGCATTGCCCAGTTCGCGGAAGCGCCGCAGCAAGGTGTCGCGCGGCATCTCCCCTTGCACCAGCAAGGGGAACGGCGGCTCCGCACCAAGCCGCTCACGCAACACGCGTGCGCCTTCGGTGAGGCCACGATGGCTGGTGAACAACAGGAAAGTGCGACCACCAGCTGCGCGAATGACCGGCAAGGCGCCGTCGATGACAGCCGCGGTATGCCCGCGGTCGGAAGGTTCCGGCAGGTTCGGTGGCAAGTAGAGCACCGTCTGGCTTTCGTGATCGAACGGGCTCGGCAACACCATCGCCGGCGCTTCAGGTGCACCGATGCGCGAGAGGAAGTGCGTGAAGTCATCACCCACGGCAAGCGTGGCCGAGGTGAACACGAACGCACAACGACGGGAATCCATGTGCGTGCGCAGACGGTCCGCCACTTCGAACGGCGTGAACTGCGCATTGAAGCCGCGCGGACCGCAGTCCACCCACTTCACGCCATCGTCCGGGTTGGCCGCCACCAGTTCGCGCAAGCGCGACAGCGTTTCGGCGCAACGGCGCGCAAAGGCCTTCGGCACAGGCTCTTCGCCCGCCGTGTCGTGCAGGTGGTTGTATACAGCGTCCAGTTGCGTGGCGATGTCATCCAGCGCTTCCAGAAAGGCATCGGGCAGTTGTGCCCAATCGATGCGGGCACTGTTCGCACCTACCGCACTGACCGCCGCGGCGATGGCCAACTCGAAGGCTTCGAGGCCACGCCGCAAGGTGCCATCGAAGGCCCCACTGCCCGGCAACTGCGCCCAGGCATCGCGTGCCAGCGTTGTCATCTGCCGAGCGGACATGGCGTGCCCGAAAAACTGCGCGGCAATCTCCGGTACCTGGTGCGCTTCGTCGAGCACGACAGCGTCCGCACCCGGCAAAAGCTCGCCAAAACCCTCTTCACGCAGAGCGAGGTCCGCCAGCAGTAGGTGGTGGTTCACCACCACGAGGTCCGCTGCCATGGCCTCGCGCCGCGCCAACACGACATGACAGCGTTGGAACTGCGGACACTCGTTGCCGAGACAGTTGTCACGTGTCGAAGTGGCCTCTGCCCACACCGGGTCCGTCTCCGGGACGCTCGACAGTTCGGCAATGTCGCCGCTGCGCGTGACCTCCGCCCAACGCGCAATACGCGCCAGCGCCGGCACCGTACGGCCGCGCGTGGCCTCCTGCAAACGTTGTCTGCACAGGTAATTCGCACGTCCCTTCAGCAGCGCCACCTTCACCGGACGCCCCAGCGCCGCCGCGAGCATGGGCAGATCGCGGTGGAACAACTGGTCTTGCAGGGTGCGTGTGCCGGTGGACACCAGCACATGGCGGCCCGACAGCAGCGCAGGCACCAGATACGCAAATGTCTTGCCGGTGCCGGTGCCGGCCTCCACCACGAGCTTGGTTCCCAGGTCGAAGGCTTCGGCCACGGCTTCCGCCATGCGCAGCTGCGCCGCACGCGGCCGGTAGCCCGGAACGGCGCGGGCCAGTTGGCCGTCGGCAGCAAAGAGGTCGCGAAGGGAAGACATGCCCGCATTATCCCACGCGGGGGCTACCGGCATCGCAGCACTTGG
>JBEGRA010000060.1:0-4586 GCA_041180705.1 Pseudomonadota bacterium
GACTTACATGGAGATTGGGGAGCGCCCGCAGTAACAGCTGGCACTCTTTCCGCGGGGGAGGCGGCTTCGGCTTCCCCTGAACGCAAAAAAGCCGGCGAAAGCCGGCTTTTTTGTTGGCAACCCCGGAAAACCGGGGCAGACGGAGCGAATTACTTCGCAGCGGCCTTCTTGGTGCCAGCAGCCAGACGGCTCTTGTAGCGAGCAGCGGCATTCTTGTGGATGATGCCCTTGTTCACCATGCTGTCGATGACCGGCTGAGCGGCCTTCAGAGCGGCAGCGGCGTCTTCCGGCTTGCCGGCGTCGATGGCGGCACGCACCTTCTTGATGGCGGTGCGCATGCGCGAGCGCTGCGTCATGTTGTGCGCCCGGCGCTGCACGGCCTGGCTGGCACGCTTCTCGGCAGACTTGATATTGGCCAAGGGAAACTCCGCAAAAACTGTGCTGTAAAACGAAAATTCGGTAGGTGGCCCCGAAACCGGGCCCACTTGGAGCCGCATATGATGCCCACGACCCCGATTTTTGTCAACGGTTGTAAGCCTTTAGCCGCCGAATCAGGCGTCGCCTTGGCTGCCTGCCGCGGGTAGACTGCCCTCCCCATGAGTGTACTGCGCAATACCTCGCTGGTCGGAGCGATGACTTTCCTTTCCCGTCTCTCCGGCATGGTGCGGGACCAGGTGTATTCGGTCATGTTCGGCGCTGGCCCACTCATGGACGCCTTCCTGGTGGCGTTCAAGATCCCGAACTTCCTGCGCCGCATCACGGGGGAGGGGGCGTTCAGCCAGGCCTTCGTGCCCGTGGTCGCGGAATACCGCCACCAGAAGTCCGAAGAAGAGCAGCGGGAACTCATCGCCGGGGTGATGGGGACTTTCGGCGTGGTGCTGGCTGGCATCACCGCCATCGGCGTCATTGCTGCGCCATTGGTCATCGTGCTGTTTGCGCCCGGTTTCGACCCGGGGGGCGAGCGGCATGAGTTGGCCATCGACATGTTGCGCTGGACCTTCCCCTACATCTTCTTCATTTCGTTGACGGCCCTCGCCGGCGGCGTGGTGAACAGCTACGGTCGCTTCGGGGCGGCGGCTTTCAATTCCGTGTTGCTGAACCTCGTGATGATCGTGTCGGCGGCCTACGTGGCGCCGCGGTGCGAGCGCCCGGGCATCGCGCTGGCGGTGGGTGTTTTCATCGCCGGCGTCATCCAGTTGGCCATGCAACTCTGGGGCCTGAAGCGGTTGGGGCTGCTGCGACGGCCGCAGTTTTCCCTGCTTCACGAGGGGGTGCGGCGCGTGGGCAAGCTGATGCTGCCCGGCATCTTCGGTAGCTCCGTGGCCCAGATTTCCCTGCTGCTGGACACGTGGATTGCCTCGTTCCTGGTAACGGGCAGCATCGGCTGGATGTATTACGCGGACCGGCTCGTGGAGTTCCCGATGGGGGTGTTCTCCATTGCCTTGGCCACGGTCATTCTGCCGGGCCTCTCGGCGCACCATGCGGCGCAGAGTGGCGAGCGTTTCAACACCATGCTCGACTGGGCGCTGCGCATGGTGTTCCTGGTGACGGTGCCTGCCGCCGTCGGGTTGTTTGCACTGGCCGGGCCGCTATGCGCCACCATCTACGGCTACGGCAAGTTCCACAGCCACGACGTCACCATGGCGTCCTATGCGCTGATGACCTATTCGGTGGGTCTGCTGGCCTTCAGCCTCGTGAAGGTGCTGGCACCCGGGTACTTCGCGCGGCAGGACACGAAGACGCCAGTGCGTGTCGGCATCATCGCGTTGTCGACCAACATGGGGTTCAACCTGCTGGTGGTCGTGCCGTATGCGTATTTCGGTGGCACGGCACCCCACGCCCTGTTGGCGCTGTCGACAGGCATCGGGGCCTACGTGAACTGCTTCCTGCTGTGGCGCGGCCTGCGTCGGCAGGGGGTGTACCACCCCTCGATGGCGCGCTGGCGCAAGCTTGCCGTGCAGTCGGTGCTTGCCAATGTCGCCATGGGCCTGTTCCTGTGGTGGTCGGCGGGTGCCTGGGACGCCTGGACCGAGTGGCACTGGTCCACGCGCGTGCTGCGCCTCGGGCTCTGCGTCGCCGGGGGTATCGGCCTTTATTTTGGCGTGCTGTGGCTCACGGGTCTGCGTCCTCGCGACTTGCGGGTTCCGGCGCCGGAGGCGGTGCCTGAGGCGGCGCCCGCGGTCGCGCCGTAGGCTCACGCTAGGTTCTCCTGGGGGGCGCTCGCCGAGCGGTCCAGCAGGTACAATGCGCGCATGGAAATACTGCGCGGCCCGGCGGGACTGGCGCCCGTGCAGGGTGCCTCCGTGGTGGCCATAGGAAACTTCGACGGCGTCCACCTTGGCCATCAGGCTTTGGTGGCTGCCGTGCTGGAAGCCGCTGCCCAAGGCGGAGGCGTTCCTACCGTGCTCACTTTCGAACCACACCCCCGCGAAGTTCTCGCGCGCGTGCAGGTTTCGGCGGCGCCGGTGGAGGCGCCTGCCCGGTTGCAGCGGCTGCGCGAAAAAGTGCCCGTGCTTTCGGCCTTGGGCATCCGGCGCTTGGTAGTGGCCCGCTTCAACGACCGCTTGCGGTTGCAGCCGCCAGCGGCCTTCGTGGAGGGTTTTTTGGCGCGCTTGCTGCATGCTCGGCATGTGGTGGTCGGCGAAGGGTTCCGCTTCGGACACCGTGGTGCGGGCACTGTGGAGTTGCTGCGGGAGATGGGCGCGAGGTGCGGCTTCACCGTGCAGGCGGTGCCACTGGTGTCGTTGCAGGGCGTGGCCGTGTCGAGCACCGCCGTACGTGAGGCGCTGGATGCTGGCAACTTGCGCTTTGCCGCGCAGTTGCTCGGTCGCCCCTATGCGGTCACGGCCCGTGTGCAGCGGGGCAAACAGTTGGGGCGTACCCTCGGTTACCCCACGCTGAACCTGCGGCTGCATCGTCGGCGCGTACCGTTGGCGGGCATCTTCGCGGTGCGCGTGTCCGGCGGCGGGCTTGATCACTGGCCGGGCGTGGCCTCGTTGGGTACTCGCCCGACGGTGGATGTGGACGGCGAGGTGCTGCTCGAGGTCCATCTGTTCGACTGGCAGGGAGACCTGTACGGTGCGCATGTCACTGTGGAATTCGTGGCCTGGCAGCGGCCGGAACTGCGCTTCGAAAGTCTCGACGCGCTGGTGCTGCAGATGAACGAAGATGCGCGCGAGGCACGGCAGCGGTTGGCTGCTGCTTAGACTTTGATTGCGGCGGAGGGCTGCCGTGGGTAGCCCTAGGCTGATGAGGAACTGAAGTGGACTACAAGACGACGGTGAACCTGCCCCAGACCGGCTTTCCCATGAAGGCCGACCTTGCCAACCGTGAACCTGCGCAGCAGGCCTGGTGGGCGGAGCAGGGCATTTACGCGCGGCAGCGTGCCCAGGCCAAGGCCGAAGGTCGTCCGCAGTTCGTGCTGATGGATGGTCCGCCGTATGCCAACGGCACCATCCACATCGGCCATGCCGTCAACAAGGTCCTGAAGGACATCATCGTGAAGTCGCGCTCCATGGCGGGCTTCGATGCGCCGTACATTCCCGGCTGGGATTGTCACGGCCTGCCCATCGAACATCAGGTGGAAAAAACGCATGGTCGCGTGGGCGCGAAGCTTGACGCCAAGGCCTTCCGCGCGGCCTGCCGCGAATACGCAGCCAAGCAGGTGGCCGGGCAGAGTGTCGACTTCCAGCGTCTGGGCGTGCTCGGCGATTGGGACCACCCCTACCTGACCATGGCGCCGGGATTCGAGGCGGCACAGTTGCGTGCCTTCGCGAAGATTCTCGCCAACGGACATGTGGTGAAGGGCTTCAAGCCCGTGCATTGGTGCCTGGATTGCCGCAGTTCGCTCGCGGAAGCCGAGGTGGAATACGAGGATCGCACCAGCCCTTCCATCGATGTGCTGTATGCCGCCGCGGATGGTGCCGACCTCGCACGTCGCTTTGGTCTTGCCGGTGAAGTGACGGGCGCCAGTGTGGTCATCTGGACCACCACGCCGTGGACGCTCCCGGCCAGCCAGGCGGTGACGCTTGGCGCGGAGCTCGCGTATGTCCTCGCGCGCCTTGCCGACGGCACCGTGGTGGTGGTGGCGGAAGAGTTGCTGGGTGCCGTGGAAGGCCGGGCGGCCAAAGAATTCGCGAGCAAGCTCGCTTCCACGGAAGGGGATGTCGCGAGCAAGCTCGCTCTCACAGGGGAGCATGGTTCTGATGTGGGAGGCAGCTTGCTGCCGACGGTCGCGAGCAAGCTCGCTCCCACAGGAGAGCAGGGTGCTGATGTGGGAGGCAGCTTGCTGCCGACAGTCGCGAGCAAGCTCGCTCCTACAGTAGAACAGGGTGCAGAAGTGCTGGCGCGCACCACGGGTGCGGAGTTGGAAGGCTTGCAGTTGCGCCATCCGTTCCTCGAGCGCGTCGTGCCGGTCATTCTCGGCGACCATGTGACGCTGGACGCCGGTACCGGTTGCGTTCACACGGCACCCGGTCACGGCATGGAGGACTTCCAGGTGGGCCAGAAGTACGGCCTGCCCGTGGATAACCCCGTGGCCGGCGATGGTCGTTTCGTGGAAGGCACGCTTCACGTGGCGGGCCAGA
>JBEGRA010000061.1:0-6591 GCA_041180705.1 Pseudomonadota bacterium
CGAAGGTCATGCCGGGGCCCAGCGTGGCACCGGCCGCCGGATAACTGCGGCCCATGGGCGAAGCAGCACAATTGCCGGCAGCATAGAGGCCTTCGATGACCGTGCCGTCTTCATGCAGCACACGTGCGTGCACATCGGTCAGCATGCCGCCCTTGGTGCCGATATCGCACGGCAGGATGGGCACCGCGTAGAACGGGCCCTTCTCGAGTGGGGCGAGGCAAGGGTTCGGCTGCACGGCGTCGTCGCCGTAGTAGCGGTCGTAGGCACTTTCACCGCGGGCAAAGGCCGTGTCCTTGCCGGTACGCGCATCCGCGTTGAACTTCTCCACCGTGGCGGTGAAAGTCGCCGGGTCCGCGCCGATGAGCCGAGCCAGGTCTTCGAGCGTATCCGCGCGCTTCATGAGCACGCGCATGGTGGGCTTCACGCCGCGATCGAACGATGGCGGCCCCGGGAACAGCGGGCCAAGCGCGTACTTGCCGCGGTACTTGGCGTCGAACACGAACCAGGTGGGCGCGGTGCCACCGGTGGCCGCACGCTCCGCCATGATGCCGCCGGTAACGTGGTACGACGCGGCTTCGTTGCAGAAGCGCTTGCCGCTCTGGTCCACCATGATGGAGCCCGGCAGCGAACGTTCCACGAACATGGGGCGCGCGCGGTCCTCGTCGGCCAGCTTGTAGCCGGGCGCCCACCAGGCGGCGTCCATCAAGTGCATCTTGGCGCCGAGGCGCATGGCAGCGGCAATGGGGTTGCCGGTATTGAACGGGTTGCCGCCGGTCCAATCCGTGCTGGTCGGCCCGGGCAAATTCGCAGCACGCATTTCAGGGTTGCGCTCGAAGCCGCCGGACGCCACCACCACGCCACGCGTGGCACGCAGCACCTGCCGATAGCCGCCGCTCTCCACTTCCACGCCCACCACGCGCCCGTTCTCGAGAACGTAGTCGACAAGACTCGTGGACAGGCGCACCGGCACCTTCAGCTTGTTCAGCGAAGCCTTCAAGCGCGTTACCAGCGCACCACCCCCCGTGATGCGGCGGTCGCGGGTGGTCTTCATGCGCTGGCCGATGTCGAGGTAATACTTCGCGGCAATCTTCAGGAAGATGGACTTCGCACCCTTGGCCTGCGTGATGAGCGGGCGGGCTTCCTTCGCGGTCCAATTGATGCGACCGAAAGCCGTGGTGGCGAGGTGCGGCGGCTGCAGCGTTTCGAAGTCGCGGCCCAGCACATCGCACTTCACCGGCAGCGCCTGGATGCTCCGGAAGCCGGGACGGCCGCCGGGCAGTTCAGGATGGTAGTCGCAGTAGGTCTCGAGGGACTCGAACTGCACGTCGGAATGGTCCGCGAGGAACCGCACCATGCGCGGGCCCTGGTCCACGAAGGCCTGCACGCGCTCCGCGCTGGCGTCGTCGCCGGCCAGTTTGTGGATGTAGCGGAAGGCATCCGCCGGGTTGTCTTCGCCACCGGCCGGGCCGATGAGATGGTTGTTCGGAATCCAGATGGTGCCGCCCGACGTGGCCGACGTTCCGCCCCACAGATGACCGCGCTCGAGCACCACCACCTTCGCGCCGTGATGGGCCGCAGTGAGGGCCGTGGTGAGCCCGGCGGCGCCGGAGCCGACCACCACGAGGTCGAAGGTCTCTTCAGGGTGACGCAGGTTGGCCATGGTTCCGTTCCTCGTTGCCCGCAACGCACGCGGGCCAGTGTTGGTGCCTTCCCGCGCCGACCACGGGTTCAGGCCTCGCGATGCCCACCCTTGGGCCGCGTGGTGATCTTCGCGACGCGGTGGTCGTACTTGAACGTGCTGACGGCGATGGAAGTTTCCACGTGGCGCACGCCAGGCAACGACAGGATGCGGTTGTTGGCCACCGCCACCACTTCCTCGAGCGTGCTGAACAGGCCGATGGCGAGGATGTCGTAGCGACCGAGCATGACGATGACCGAACCGATGTCCGGCATGGCCGCCAGCTTCTGGCACAGGTTCTTGAGTTCCGCGTGCTCCACCTGGATGCCGATGAGCACGACCTTCGGCGCACCGAGGTAGGCGACATTCGTCACCGCGGTGAGACGGATGCAGTTTTCCTTCTCGAGCCGACGGATGCGACCGCGGATGGTGCCTTCCGTCACGCCGAGCTGCGTGGCCACCTGACGGTTGCTTACCCGCGCATCGCGGGTGAGCAAGTCGATGATGCGACGATCCAGGTCGTCGAGTTGCACTTCGGGGTTGCTCATGAAATGGGCGCCACGTCGAAATTGAACTTGACGATGTCGGCGGCAACGCCCGCGGACATGCTGCGAATGCCCTTCACGCGCGTGACCTTGTCCAGCATGAACGGCTTCAGCTCGGCGAGATCGTGCAGTGCCACCAGGATTTCGATGTCGCGAGCGCCGGTGACCAGATGCGCGGCAAACACTTCGGGAAGCTCGGCGAGTTCCTGCACCACTTCCTGCGCGGCACGGCCCTGCACCTCAATGCCCACGGCCAGCAACACCTTGTAGCCCAAGGCGGCAAAGTCCGACACCGCCACCACGCGCATCGCCTTGGCCTGCTCGAGGCGGCGGATGCGGGCGCTGACGGTCGTCGCCGCAATCTTCAGACTGCGAGCGATCTGCTGATTCGTGGCGCGGCCATTGGCGCGCAACATGGCGATGATGCGGCGGTCAACGTCATCGAGCGCATAGAGCTCGTCTGGCGGCAACGCAGCTTCGGCAGGGGGGCGGGGCTGGTTCATGGGTATCCTCTGGGTGCCCGAAGGCTACCACGAAGCTCGGCACAGGCTGCCCGATGGCCAAGGCTGGCGGTCATGGCTGGCCGTCACGGCAGGATGAGTTGCGCACTGCTGAAGCCACCGTCCACCGGCAGGTTGGCGCCCGTGATGAACGAGGCGTCGCTGGACAGCAGGAAGCGGATGGCCCGCGCGACTTCGTCCGGCTGGCCGGGCCGCCGCAACAGGTGCATCTGCACGAACCGGTCGCGCATGCGGGTCGCGGCCTCGTGCTGGAGCATGTGCGTCATCGGCGTGTCGATGTAACCCGGGCTGATGGCATTCACGCGGATGCCTTCGGGGCCGAGGTCCGCCGCCATGCAGCGGGTGAAATTCAGCAGCGCACCCTTGGCAGTGTTGTACGACAGATTGCCCGGGCCACCCGTCATGCCGTAGATGCTGCACAGGTTCACGATGGCGGGCTGCTGGCCCGCACGCAACAGCGGCAGGGCTGCCTGCGTCACGTTGAAGGTACCTTCCACGTGCACGGCCAGCACCTTGCGGAACTGCTCCACGTTGATGTGATCGATGGTGCCCTGGCCATTGATGCCGGCGCAGTTCACGAGGCCATCCAAACGGCCAAAGCGTTCTTTCACGGTGGCCATGGCGGCCTTCACGGCCTCGCCATCAGCCACGTTGATGCTGACAGCCAAATCATCCGCACCGAGGCCGTTGGCTGCAGCGGTGGCCTCCGCCGGCTGCAGGTCCGCGGCGACCACACGCGCCCCTGCGGCGCGGCAGGCGGCCACCGTGGACTTGCCGATGCCGGAGGCGGCGCCGGTGATGAAGATGACGCGATCGGCCAGGGGGGTGGAGGAAACGTTCATGCGCCGCGAGGCTCCTTCGGCAAGCCAAGCGCGCGCTCGGCGATGAGGTTGCGTTGGATTTGGTTGGTGCCGCCGTAGATGGTGTCGGAGCGCGAAGAAAAGAACACGCCCTGCAGTTCATCCCAGTGGTAAGGCGCACCAGCGGCAATCTCGCCGGCGGGCCCCAGAATATCCATGACCAGCTCGCCCAGCTTCTTGCGCCAGGTGGCCCAGTGGATCTTGTAGGTGTAGGCGGCGCCGCTCAGCTCGCCGCTGTCCGCATTGCTAAGCATGCGCAGCGCGCTGTAACGCATGATGCGCAACCCGCTGTAGGCTTCGGCAAGGCGCAAGCGCAAGCCGGGGTCTGCGGCCGCGCCGTTGGCCTTGGCGGCCGCCACGAGCCGGTCCAGCTCGTTGCGGAATGACATCTGCTGCGCCAGCGTGGACACGCCGCGCTCGAAGGCGAGCGTGCCCATCGCCACCTTCCAGCCCTCGCCGGGTGCGCCAACGATGTTGCCGGCATCCGTGATGGCGTCGTTGAAGAAGGTCTCGTTGAACTCCGCTTCGCCGTTCATCTGGCGAATGGGGCGAATGGTGACGCCCGACTGACGCGTCGGCACCAGCAGGTAGGAAAGACCCTTGTGGCCCTTCGTGCCTTCCTCGGTGCGACACACCACGAACGACCAGTGCGCAAAAGTAGCGAGCGACGTCCAGATCTTCTGGCCATTTACCTGCCACTTCGGGCCGTCGGGCGTTTCCACGAGCGCGGCACGGGTGCGCACGTTCGCGAGGTCGCTGCCGGCATTCGGTTCCGAATAGCCCTGACACCAGAACTCTTCGCCGCGCGCGATGGGCAGCAGGAAGCGCGCTTTTTGTTCGGCGGTGCCGAAAGTCAGGATGGTGGGGCCGGCGAGCTCGATGCCCATGTGGCCCACACGCCCGGGAGCACCGGCACGCGCATATTCCTCGGCGAAGATGACCTGCTCGGCGAGGTTGGCGCCGCGGCCGCCGAATTCTTCCGGCCAGCCGATGGCACTGAAGCGTTCGCGGCCCAGCGCCTGTTCCCATTCCATGCGCCGCTCGAGCATGGCCATCTGGCCCATGACGCCGCGGATATCGCGGAACGGGCCGGACAACTGCGCTTCCAGCCAAGCCGCGCAGTCGCGGCGGAAGGCCTCTTGGGCCGCGGTGAAACCAAGCTTCATGGCAGTGCCCTTCAGTAAGCCGGCGGCGAAGCGCTGGCGCCCAAGCCCATCAACCGCGCGAGTTGTTCGCGTTGCCAGGCCGAAGTACCGAGCAAAGTGCCCGCCGCGCGAGCGCGCTTGAAATACAGGTGGGCTTCGTGGTCCCAGGTGTAGCCGATACCGCCGTGCAACTGGATGCCGTTGGCGGCGCAGTTGAAGAAGGCGTCGGCACAATTGCTCTTGGCGATGGCAGCCGCTTCAGGCAGCTCCGCCGGCGATTCGCTGGCCGCACAGGCGGCGTACCAAGCAGCGGACTTCGCCGCTTCCACCGCCACCATCATGTCCGCCAAACGGTGCTTCACCGCCTGGAAGCTGCCGATGGCGCGACCGAACTGCACGCGTTGCTTCGCGTAGTCGGTGGTCATCTCCAGCACGTATTCGGCACCACCGACGCATTCCGCAGCCAACGCCACGCGGGCCAGTTGCAGCACGGTTTCCAGTTCGGGAGCAGCAGCTTCGGGCGTGCCGAGCACGCAGTCGGCCGGCACTGCCACATTGGCGAATTCCACGCGACACATGGGCCGCGTGAGGTCGAGCATGACGTGCGGCGTACGCTGCACGCCGCGTGCATCCGCCGCTACCACCACCACGCTAAGCCCTGCGGCGCCCACGCTGCCCGGCGCACGCGCCACCACCAGCAAAGTGTCGGCGGTATCGGCATGGATGACGAAGTCCGCGGTGCCCTGCAGCGAGAAGCCTCCATTCGCCTGCGCCACGAGTTCGGCCGTAATGCCTTCGGCGCCGGGGCGACCTGCTGCACCCGTGACGGCACAGGCGAACTGCTTGCCACCGGCGACGAGCGCCGGCAACCATTCGGCTTGCTGCGCCGGCGTGCCGAGGCGCACCAGCAAGGGCGCCGCGAGTGCTGTCGTCGTGAAGAAAGGCGAAGCCACTAGACGTCGGCCCTGCTCGGCTTGCAGCAGACACAGCTCCACCCAGCCCAGACCACTGCCACCATGGGCTTCAGGTACCGCGATGCCCGCCCAGCCCATCGCGAGCAGTTCGGACCACAGGTCGCGGTCATAGCCACCCGGAGCGGCGAGCGCAGCCCGCACTTTCGCGGAAGTGGCGTGTTCATTGAAGAACTCACGCGCGGTGTCGCGAATGAGAACTTGTTCTTCGGTAAAAGCGAACTGCATGGTGCGAACCGTGCCTCGGGTGCTGGGTCAGTAGCGCTGGCCGGCCTTCGCCGACTCCGGCGCAGGCGGGTGCGTCTTCACGGTGTAGACGCCATCCACCGGCTTCTGCAGGTCTGCCACGCGCGCACGCGGGTTGAAGAACTGCTTGTACCAGGCGCGCGCCTTGTGGAACGGACCATCGGTGGGAATCTGGAGGATGGTGAGGCAGGCCTTCTTGGCGCCCCACACTTCGAAGTCCTGCGCGAAAGCCAGACGGCTGGCCTCCTGGTAGGCACGCCCGTTGGCGATGTCTTCCGCAGTAGCGACGGCATTCGGGCTCTTCACCATCAGGCCGTGCCACACGTGCACCGAACCGTCATCCACCGGCGTGTGGCAGATGTACATGATGGCGTCGTAAAGGCCGCGCACGCTCGAGTAGAGGATGCCGGGGCCCGTGTACCAGGTGTCCGTGTGCAGCATCGAACCTTCGCCGCCTACCAGCGTGCGGTGACCACCGCCCTGACGCTGGATGGCGAGATGGCCGCGGAACTCGTTCTCGAAGTATTCGACGGTGGAACCGTGAATGGGACCGAGATGCGGCAGGTCCGTGATGTTGTCGATGACTTCCTGCGGGTGCTGGTTTAGCTGCCCGAGGTCGTCGATG
>JBEGRA010000062.1:0-3104 GCA_041180705.1 Pseudomonadota bacterium
CCATCATCGTCAAAGAGCAGGGCACCATCTTCCTGGCGGGGCCGCCGCTCGTGAAGGCCGCCATCGGTGAAGTGGTCAGCGCCGAGGAACTGGGCGGGGGCGACGTCCACACGCGCCTTTCTGGCGTGGCGGACCACCTGGCGGACAACGACCTGCATGCGCTCGCGCTGGCGCGGCAGTGCGTGGCCCGCTTCAACCGGCGCAAGGAGGTTCGGCTGGAACTCGCGCCGGCCGAAGAGCCCCGCTACCCGGTGGCCGACTTGCACGGTGTGGTGCCGGCAGACGCACGCAAGCCGTTCGACGTGCGTGAAGTCATCGCGCGGGTCGTGGACGGCAGTCGTTTCGACGAATTCAAGCCGCGCTACGGCACCACGCTGGTTTGCGGCTTCGCGCATCTTCACGGCTACCCGGTCGGCGTCATCGCGAACAACGGCATCCTGTTCAGCGAATCGTCGCTGAAGGGCGCGCACTTCATCCAGCTGTGCACGCAACGTGGCATCCCGCTGGTGTTTCTGCAGAACATCACGGGCTTCATGGTGGGCCGCAAGGCGGAAAACGCCGGCATAGCGAAGGATGGCGCGAAGCTGGTGCATGCCGTGGCCACGGCGCGCGTGCCCAAGCTCACTGTCATCATCGGCGGCAGCTTCGGCGCGGGCAACTATGGCATGTGCGGGCGCGCCTACAACCCGCGCTTTCTGTGGATGTGGCCGAATGCGCGTATCTCGGTGATGGGTGGCGAGCAGGCGGCCAGCGTGCTGGCGACGGTGAAGCGCGATCAGCTGAAAGCGGCAGGCAAGGAGTGGAGCGAGGCCGACGAGGCTGCGTTCAAGGCGCCGCTCCGAGCACAATACGAAACCCAGGGGCACCCGTATTACGCAAGCAGCCGGCTGTGGGACGACGGCGTCATCGACCCCGCGGACACGCGGCGAGTCCTCGGGCTGGGGCTTTCGGCCGCGCTGAATGCTCCCCATGGACCCGATGCGCCGACGCGCATCGGCGTGTTCCGGATGTGAGTGGCTGGCGCCAGCGAACACAGGAAGCACCGACATGAACGACTCGTCTTCGCCGAACAACCTTGAAGTCGCCGATGCCGCAGGCATACGCACGCTTTGGCTGAACCGCCCCGAGTTGCACAACGCCTTCGATGAAGCACTCATTGCCGCGTTGACTGCAGCGGTCGCGGCAGCAGGCGCGGACCCGGCGGTGCGCGTGGTGGTACTGGCTGGACGCGGGCGCAGCTTCTGCGCTGGCGGTGACTTGAACTGGATGCTGCGCGCCGCCCAGCACACGCCCGAGCAGAATCTGGCCGATGCGCGCCGGCTGGCGCGGCTGTTCCAGGTGGTGAGTGAATGCCCGAAGCCGGTGGTGGCCCGCGTGCACGGCAATGCCTTGGCTGGCGGCACGGGGCTCGTGGCGGCGTGTGACCTCGTGGTGGCAGACACCACCGCGCGTTTCGGTACGACCGAAGTCCGCATTGGCCTCGTGCCGGGCACTATCGCACCTTATCTGGTGCGTGCCATCGGGCCTCGTGCGGCTTCGCGGTACTTCCTGACGGGCGAACGTTTCGGTGCGGCTGAAGCGCACCGTCTCGGTCTAGTCCACGAGTTGTGTGGGCCCGAAGAATTGGACGCGGCAGTGGCGAAGCAGGTGGCGGCCTTGCAAGCCGGCGGCCCGGAATCCCTGCGCGAAGCCAAGGCCCTGTTGCGGCATGTCACCGGGCGTGCTCTGGACGCACAACTGCTCGATGAAACCGCGGCGTGGATTGCCCGCGTGCGCAGCACGGCAGAAGCTGCCGAAGGGCTCACCGCTTTCCTCGCCAAGCGCCCACCGGCGTGGATGCCATGATCCGCAAGCTCCTCATTGCCAACCGCGGAGAAATCGCCTGCCGCGTCATGCGGACCGCGCGGCGGATGGGCATTGCCACGGTGGCCGTGTATTCCGACGCGGACGCGGAAGCCTTGCACGTGCGTTTGGCGGACGAAGCCATTCGTCTCGGGCCCGCGACCGCGAGAGAGTCCTACCTCGACAGTGCGCGGGTCATTGCCGCAGCCTTGGCCAGTGGCGCTGATGCCATCCACCCTGGCTACGGCTTCCTTTCGGAAAACGCGGCGTTCGCCGAGGCCTGCATCGCGGCAGGTTTGTGTTTTGTCGGTCCACCTGCTGCTGCCATTCGTGCGATGGGCGGGAAGAGCGCCGCCAAGGCGTTGATGGAGACTGCCGGCGTTCCGGTCGTGCCGGGGTATCACGGCGACGACCAGCATGTGCAGACTCTGCAGGCGGCCGCGGAACGTATCGGTTACCCGGTGCTGCTGAAGGCCAGCGCCGGTGGCGGTGGCAAGGGCATGCGGGTGGTTGCGCGCAGCGAGGACTTCGCAGCAGCGTTGGCTTCTTGCCAGCGCGAAGCAGCCGCCAGCTTCGGGGATGCCCATGTGCTCGTCGAGAAATATCTCGAGCGCCCGCGTCATGTCGAAATCCAGGTCTTCGCGGACCAACACGGCCACTGCCTTTACTTGCACGAGCGCGACTGCTCCGTGCAGCGGCGGCACCAGAAAGTACTCGAAGAGGCCCCTGCGCCCGGTCTTTCGGCGGAACAGCGCTGTGCCATGGGCGAGGCGGCCACGCGTGCCGCGCAGGCCGTGGGTTACGTGGGGGCTGGTACCGTCGAGTTCATCATGGGAGCAGACGGCAACTTCCATTTCATGGAGATGAACACCCGCCTCCAGGTCGAACACCCGGTGACGGAGATGATCACGGGGCTCGACTTGGTCGAATGGCAGTTGCGGGTCGCCATGGGTGAACCGCTGCCGCTGACGCAAGCGCAAGTGCCGTTGCGGGGTCATGCCATCGAGGCAAGGCTTTATGCAGAAGCGCCGCTCAAGGGATTTCTGCCTTCGACGGGCAAGCTGGTGCACCTGCGTTTTCCGGAAACCAGCGCCGCAGTTCGCGTGGACACGGGCGTCACCTGCGGTGACACCATCACGCCCTACTACGACCCGATGATCGCCAAGCTCATCGTGCACGGCACCAATCGCGAAGAGGCCTTGGTGCGTCTGCGCGTCGCCTTGGCGGCCTGCGAGATTGCCGGCCCCGAAACCAACGTGAAC
>JBEGRA010000063.1:0-3872 GCA_041180705.1 Pseudomonadota bacterium
CACCGAACGCGAAGCCGCGAAGTCGCCGGCCGAGTACAGCGTGCCAGTGGTGCCGCTCTTCGTGCTGTCGGTGATGACGAACGCGCCGGCCACGGTGGCGCTGGCGTTGATGCTGTAAGACACGGCGGTGGCGATGTTCACGCCAGCCGAGGTCGTGCCGAACGTGATGCCAGGCCGCGTGCCGGCGCTGTACGGGACCACTTCGGACCAACCGGCATGCGAGGCAGCGGTGTCGCCGACGGCCGCCGTGCCGGTGCCCTTGAGGCCCATGAACCAGGCGGCGGTGTAGGTAGCGCCCTTGAAGTACTTGTCGACGATGTCGGTCTTGCCGACAGTCGTCACCAGGTTGTCGAAGGACTCGGCCCACTTGACCTGGCCGTCCGGCCCGATGCACTCCACGTCGTAGTGGAAGTACGGGGCGGCCATGCCGAGGTGCAGACCCTTGGAATCGGTAACAGCGACGGCGTCGCGGCTGGTGCTGATGGAGTGAATCACGGCTGCTTCTCCACGAGGGCGACGTTCTCGAAGACAGCCAAGGCGCAGTGCGACCACAGGTCGCGGCGCTTGGCCATGTAGTCCTGGCCCCACAGGGCCAACTGCATCGGGTCACTGGGCGGCGTGCTCTCGAACACGGCCTTGAACGCCGAGTGCGCGGCGGACGCGCCGGTGGGGTCCACCAGGGTCGAGCAGCCGACTTCGTCGAGCAGGCCGACGAGTTCAGCGTCGGACATGGGGCGGCGAATCTCGCCGCTGGTGACCGCAGACACTGCGGTGTGGAAAGCCTGGAGCGTGGCGACGACAGTCATGGTCAGCCTCCGAAGGAGTCAAGGGCAGCGCCGGCCAGCTTGCGGCCTTGTTCGCGCAGGTCGTTGAGATGGGCGTTGGCCTTGGCGATGGCGTCTTCCAGGTCAACCAGGGACGCCTTGTGCTCGGCAACGCGCTCGGCCAGAGCGGCCGCTTCACGGTCGCGCTCGGTCAGGGTGGCAGTGCGCTGTTCGATGGCGTCGCGCGTGATGGCCGCCTCGCGATTGCGGGCGTTCTCCAGCACGAGCTCGGCCTCTTTCTTCGCGGCGGCCACCATCGACTTGGCGACAGCCGATAGGTCGTCCGCGCCGGCCTTGGCCGCATCACGCGCAGCTTCGGCCTCGGCGACTTCGACCAGCACGGCGTCGCGCCGCGAGTTCGCTTCGGCGGAAGCTTGGTGAATAGAGGCCACGTCCTTGAGGTACGGGGCCAGGGTGGCGAGTGCGCCAAACGCAGCGAGGAAGCGCGTGGCCTCGTCGGCTGCGGCAGCTATCTCCGCCGGGACAGCGGTCGCGGCGTCTTTCTTCTTGCTGCTCATCGCGTGTTCCTCCGCACCAGCAAGACAGCCGTGAGCGAGGTCGTGCCGTCACCGGCAGTCACTCGCGGGCGGATATAGCGCGGCAATTCGAGCACGGCCTTGATGCCGGCGGCAGTGATAGCCAGGGCAACCGAGGCAGGCGTGTTGAGCGTGGCGTAGTTGGTGCCGTCGTTGCTGCCCTCGATGCTGAGGGAGCCGCCAGCACCGAACGTGCCTACGACCTGCACGGAGCGGTCGGAGTGCGTCGGCAATTCGACGGGCGCACCGTCGTCACCGTTCAGCAAGCCGGTCCAGGTGACCAGTTGGACGCCGTCGTCGTACTGGTCTTTCGTTGGGTTCGAGATGGTCGCAGCGCGCGTGGCCATGCGTTACTCCAGCAACTCGTCGATGACCTCGTCCGCCGGCTTTGGGGCTGGCGCGTCGAGAGGCCGCAAGTTGCGGCCGGGGGTGCCGTCGTAGTCGACGACAGTCCCCGGCTGCACCAAGCGGTCGCCGATGTACGAAAGTTCGAGGACTTCGTACTTGGCCACTTAGAGGACCGCGTAGCCCGAGGTGTAGTACTTCGGGACGTCGTTCCAGTCAGCCACCACGGCCGCCGTGAACGAACCCGCAGTGAGCGGGCCGGTCGCGACGGTGTATTGGATGGCCATATAGCGCTGGCCCAGGTTGTTGATGAACGCGCTGGGGACGCAGATGCTGAATCGCGCGTACTGCGTGAGCGCAGTCTTCGGGATGGCATCCGTCTGGACGACGATGGTCGGCGAAGACATCGCGGACGAAGTCGAGGTGATGACCTGGAACTGCACCGTGGCCGCGCCGGCAGCGGTTGCCGCCACGTCGACCGAGATGGCGATTTCCACTTCCTCACCAGCGAAGACTTCACGGGCCTGCGAGAGGTCGATGACGTTCGTGCTGACGGCGGTGCTGGTGACGGCCTGGGCCGCCGAGAACTGGTTCTGTGCGTCGAGAATCATGTTGGTGCTCCCTTAAGCGACCGTCGATTCGGTGTTCAGCAACTGGTCGCAGCGACGCAGCGGAACGCCTTCAAAACTCGCCCAGGCCGACGGGGAGCCGAACTGGTTGAGGCCCTTTTCGATGGTCACGGCGGCGTTGCTCTTGGCGAGCGCCTGGATGCGAAGCATCGAGTAGACCGTGCGGTTCATGTAGAACGCCGGACGGCAGCCGTTGAGGTTCGGCACACGGTCGAGCGCGCGCGACATCAACTTCACGATGTCGGCAGCCGAGGATTCGGCGACCAGGTTCGAGGTGTCGATGTTGCAGATGCGGACGACGTAGCGCCAGTCGCGAACGACCAGGCCGTTCTTCCACTGGTACAGCGAGCGCAGCGCCTGGTACCAGTTGCCGCTGCCGTCCTGCACCGACTCTTCGCCCAGGTCCTGGTGCGAGAGGCCGGCGGTGCTGCCCTTCGGGAACGGGCAGAACACGGTGTCCTCGCCCCAGCCCACCAGGTAGATGGAGGTGTTGGCCGAGACCGAGCCGCCGCCCTTGATGATGTTCTGGCCGTTGCCCGCCGAAGTCGACGAGTAGCGCGTGGCCAGGCCCGTGTAGGTCTTCGGGTCCGCAGCGACGTTGCCGTAGAACATCGTGTTGGCCTGCTGCTGGCCCATCGCTTCGAGGAACGCCTTGTCCTCGCTGAGGCGGAACGCAGCGCTGTTGCCGTTCAGCTTGGCAAGCTCCACGTCGATGTGGCTACGGGCTTCCAGGATGCCGCAAGCCTCGTCGACCTGGGCGGTCGTGCTCTTGCTGGTCGGCACGCCGGCGTTCAGCGCGCGCCAGTAGACGCTCGGCAAGCCGGTGCGGATGGTGACGCGGTGGCCGGTCGGCAGGTTGCCTTCCATGAACACGGCGTCGTCCAGGATTTCGTTGGTCTGCGAAAGCAACTCGGCTACAGCCGCGACGTTGCCTTCCGGGTCGAGACGCTTCGTCCAGTCGACGAGCGTCAGTGCATTGGTACCGAGGGTGGCCATGAGGGATTACTCCTGAGTCAGTTGGTGGAACCGTAAAGCCGTTCCGCCAGGGTCTTCGGCGCACGCGCAGGGGCCTGCGCATTGACGAACTTGTCCTGGGCGGCCAGCTTGCCCAGAGCATGGAAATGCTTGAGGACCAGCGGGTGGTTGCCGAGATTGGTTTCCGAGAGCATCTGTCGCAGTTCCGCAGTGGCGAACCGCTCCAGCCCTTCCTTGGCGACGCCCATGTTTTCGGCGTTGCCAAGCTCGGGGTCAGCAGCGACTTCGTGCTTCCACTTCTCGACCTGGGCTTCGATGGCCTTGTTCTGCGTTTCCGCAAAGCCAACGTCCCGGTCGAGCAGCTTCTGCGCCTGCTCCTGCGTCAGGTTGTTCTCCTTGGCGAACGTGACAAAGGCTTCCTTGTCGGCGTCCGCGAAGGTGAAACCTTCCGGCATAGTGAAATCGGCGTAAGCCTCGGGAGCTCCCGAAACCTGCACCGTCCCTTCAGCAGGCGGAGTGACCGCAGCCGGGGCATTCCCAGCCGCAGGCGCTTCGCCCGTTGA
>JBEGRA010000064.1:0-5694 GCA_041180705.1 Pseudomonadota bacterium
CGCAGCGCGATACCGCCACCCTCACCCGACCCGGCGTTGTTGCCGATGATCGTGTTGCGCTCGATCGTCACATTGCCCGTACCCGGAGTGACCGTGGCCGGAGCGCCCGTGATGGCTGCCGTACCGGCAGCACCGGCCAGAGGACCGGTATAGCCCTCGAGCAGGATGCCGCCACCATTGCCACCCGCCGAAGCGGTCTGGTCGAACGTCTGGTTGAAAGCCACCGTGTTGCCCGCAATGAGGCCATCGTGGCTCAAGCCGTAGTGAGCGATACCTGCGCCATTCGACATGGCGAAGTTGCCGCAAACCAGGTTGTCGGTCACTTCGTAGCCGTCCGCACCGGAGTACAGACCCACGCCGGCGCCCGGCTCGAACGTACCGCCATTCTCCAGCACTCGGTTGTGGTGGATACGCACGAAGTCGTTATCCGAATCCATCGGCATGTCGTTCACGTCCAGCAGCGAGGGGTCGCCCACGCGGATGCCGGAGGCCGAAGGGCCCGTGTTGTTGGCGATCTGGTTGTTGCTGATCTCCACAAAGCGGCCGTAGGCGTTCACGAGGATACCGGCGGACTGGTCCGCACCCGTGATGGTGAAACCATCGACGTGCACCGTGGAAGCCGCAGTGAACAAGCCCTCTCGCGGCGCGATGAGGATGCCCGGACCTTCGTTGGCCGCGAGCAAACCCGTGCCCGGGGCATGACCGCAGGGACCACCGGCCACGGCGACGTTGTTCGCCTGACCCGGCAGCATGCCGAGCGGGAAGGCCTGGGTGCAGTTGGCGTACTGGTTCACCTTGTCACGCCAGCGGGCCATGACATCCGTCGGCGACTGGACCGGGTTCAGCAGCGTGACGCCAGCACCCCAGCCCTGAAGAGTAATCGGCTTGGTGACGACCAGCATTTCCTGGTAGTTGCCAGGGCCGACCACGATGATGTCGCCAGCGGCGGCGGCATCGATCTGGTCCTGGATCTTCTGACCGGCACTGACGGTGCGCACGGTGCGCGAACCGGCCGGCGTGAGCGTGATGCCACCCAGCGAGCCCTTGCCATTGTCGCCGCGCGTGATGACGACCTGACCACCCTTGGTACAGGCAGTGCTGTCGATGGCGCAGTCGATGGTGATGACGCCGTTCGTCCAGGTGAGCGCGGCAGCCGCAAGTGCCTTGCCACCCACGGTCACGGTGCCCTTGGTGGCGCCGAAGCCGAGGTCGCGAGCGATCAGTTCAGCGTTCGTGCCGTCCAGACGGCGTGCGTACGGGTTCGACACCTGCACCGTGCCCATCGAGTGGATCTCGATGCTGGTCCGGCCGGCCCCGATGACCGGGCCATCCTTGACGTAGCTGACGGTCGGCGTACCGGCCGGCTGCTCGCAGTCGAGCTGCCAGTTGTGCGGGCCGGCGAATGCCGAGATCGGCTGCACGGGAGTGTCCAGATAGGTCGTCGTACCCGGGTTGAAGTTCAGGGTGTAGCAGAACTGCGTGTACTGCTTGTTGTGGTAAGGGTCGGGAATCCACTGACCGGGATGAGCACGGTCCGGCATGAACGGCGCATTGAGGCAGACCTGCAGCATGTTCGGCGAGACGCCACTCGGCGAAGGCACGTTGATGCGGTAGGTGCTGGGCACGATGGCGTTGTAGTTGCCGAATTCGTCGGTATAGGTGTGGTAAACCTCGTTGCCGGCGTAGTCACGCACGGACACCGGGATCCAGCTCGGAGCGTACTTTTCGCCAAGGTTGGGCGAATTCGGGTCGAATTCGTTGGCCAGGTCGTTCAGTACGAAGCCCTGGATGTGACCGGCAACCGGCACTTCGGTATACAGGTGGAAGTTGACACCGGCGTTCTTGCCATCCGTCAACAGGATTTCCTTGCGGTCGCACAGGGGGCGGTGTTCGCCAGCGTGCTTGGCCGGAACCCCCGGGAACAGCGTGAGTTCAGCCGGAACAACGTGGTCGTTGCCGACGCACTCGGCGTCAAGGCCCAGCGTGTTCACCGTGAACGTGTCACCGAAGTCGACGTTCTTCGACTCTTCGGTCTGGTGCTGATAGACGTACTCGCCGGCCTCGTTGCGCGGTGCGTTGGCTTCCACGACGTAGTCACCGGCAGGCAACGGCAGCTCGGCTTCATTCGCAGAAGCGCCGTTCGGGCGGTAGGTCATGAAGATGTATCCGCCGTCGAATACTGCCGGGCGCACCTGGTTGTAGTTGCGCAGACCGTCATAGCAGCGGCCGCCGGCATCCGGGTTGGACGGGTCGTCCGCGAAGAAGTACTTGTCCTTGGCAGCCCAGGTGGGGTCGTTGTTGGGACGGCAGCCACTCGGCGGGCTGTCATCGAAGCTGTCGCTGTGAACCACGGCGATCGCATCACCGGCGTCGAAAACGCCATTGCCGTTGTGGTCAACGTCTTCGCCGCCCTTGGTGCCGCCGTCACGCCAACCGAACGGGTAGTTGTCCACGTCGGCATACTGGATGCCGTCGATGCCGTTCACGCTGACGATGCCCGACGGATTCTGGGCGCTCTTCAGACTGGCGTTGCGTTGGTACAGGTTGACCTGTACACGCGGCACACCCGGTTCCCAGGTTTCACCCTTGGCCAGACGCGCATCGTCTTCGGCACGCGTGGTGGCGTACTGGATGACACCCGAGATACCGCCGTTCTCGCCTGGCGCATAGTTTCGCTTGCCGAATTCGAAAACGTTCGTGACACCGAGGAAGGTGTTGAAGCCTTCGGTCAAGACCGGCCCCAGCTCCGTGCGAGTACGGAAGCCCGTTGAAGGGTCGCCCTCCGTCGCACTCTGCAACTGCGGGTTCAGCGCGCCGTCGGCCGTATAGGGAGCGGAGGCTGCATCGGTCGGAATCTTGCCGCCAGCGTCCACCGTGACAGTGAGACCCGTCGGCTTGTAACGCGTGTAGTCGACTTCTTCCACCAGCCAGCTGAAGAACGGGAACACTTCCTGGAGTGGCACATAGCCATTCAGGTCCGTCATGCCGGAGCCGTAGATGGAGCCGTCGCGATAACGCAGGTTCACTACCTGGTCCGGAATACCGGCCTCGTTGAGCTGGCGCTTGCCGTCGCCATTCGTGTCGAAGAACACGTAGTTCTGGTGCGTGCCGAACCAGCCGAATTGCTGGATCTTGCCACGAGCAACCGGATCGGCAGCTTCGGCGTTCACCGTGACGTTCGCGCCATTCACGGTCACCAGCTGCATCTCGAAGATGTTCAGCAGGTTCTCGTCCCAGAACACCAACTGGTAGGTACCGTTCGGCACGCCCGGAACGGAGAAGTTGCTGTTGGCATCGCAAGGCGCGGCATACAAGCCGGTCGTGCCGGTCGAGTCATTCAGACCCACCCAGCAACCCGCCTGCGGCTGCGCAGGGAAGAAGTCGTACTGCGGCGGGCGCGACATGTGCTTGTTCACGACCTGACCGCTGATGGTGTAGCCGGAACCGCCGCCGGAACTGTTGCGCAGTTTCCGGAGCGTCTCCTTGCCGGTGGCGCCGAAGCTCTTCGTGCGCACGAAGCCGTACTCGCCGTGGTGGCCAGCCGGACCGAATTCCGCAAAGTAGCGCGGTTCACCAGCCTTCACCCACATGTCGAGGCCACGCGTGCCTTCGATGGTGGCGGTCTGGACCCAACCGTCGCCTTCCTTCGGCACCATCTGCACGCCGTACTTGCCAGGCGCGATGTATTTGATGAGCGCCTCGCCCACCGCCAACCCGTCCGGGTTGCGCTCCGGGTCGTTCACTTCCGCTTCCGTCATCGTATGGATGGTGCCGTCACCACGACGCAGGATCTGCGGAACGCCATCGACCATCCGGTAGGTGGTCCCCAACGGATTGCCATAGACGTCGGTCAGCAGCTTGCCGCCGGCGTCATAGAGGAACACGGACATGCCGCCGATGTTCGGCTCGCCGTTGTCCCACACATTGTTGATGGGGGCGATGTCTTCGAACGCACGCAGGAAGATCTGCGAGGTCGGCAGAGGCTGCGGGTTCACGCTGACGTAAACCGTCTCCTCGGCCACTTGTGCGGGCGCCGGATTGTCGCTGGTGTAGAGCGCCCCGGTGCTGTCGCGGAATTCGATCTGCGCACCGCTCATGGTGTAGCAGTTGTCGGTCTTGCGCTCGCAAGTCACATTCGCGGGAACGTCCGGAATGACGGACAGGTAATAGCGCTTGTACGGGTCAAGTCCCGTCAACCGCTCGCCCGAGTTCAGGTGGCCCGTCCGCGCCACCGGCGAGTAGCTCTTGTGGAGCTCTACCGCCAGCGTGCTGCGGAAACCATCCGGAGCGTGGGGGTCGGGGGTACGCACGGGGATGCCGTTGGCATCTCGCGCCACCTTGCCGGAATTGCCAGGCGTCGCCGCCCAGGTCACGTCTTCTTCCAGGGTGTAACGGAAACCGGTCGGCGCACCGGCCGCGTTCTCCGGAACCGTGCGCAAGTGGACCACTGCATCGGCAGCCATGGCGGCCGACGGAAGCAGGATGACCCCCAGCAACGACAGGAACGAGCTCAGGAGCAGAAGCCACAGGCGGCTCACTCCCCGAGAAATTCCCTGGACTTGATTGCGATCCGACATCTTTCTTTCCCTCGCGCACCGTGTGGGATCGATGCGCTTCAGCGACTCTGGCTTGGGTTCACGGCACGGCAGCCGTTGTTCCATTCCCACGCTGACAAGACTAGGGATGCGTAGCGGAAGATTCGTCGGGGAGAGGGAGTAGTACCGGGGGGCAGGACCCCTACCGGCGGCGGGGGACAACACTGTAGCGGGCAGGTAGGGTCAGGTACTCCGACCCAAGGCCCGTGTCGTCAGGCACTCACTTCAGTTCGTGCCAACCGGCTCGCTGAAAGCGTGATAGAGATTGATGACGCGCGGCACGTATTGCCGGGTCTCGCGATACGGAGGAATGCTGCGCCCGTAACGTTCCACGGCGTTTTCACCGGCGTTGTACGCTGCCACCACCAGTTCCATGTTGTTGGCGAAGCGCTCCACGAGATCGCGCAAATAGCGCGCCCCGCCGTGGATGTTCTGGCGAGGGTCGAAACTGTCACGCACACCGTAGCGCCGCGCGGTCTGGGGCATGAGCTGCATCAGCCCGCGTGCCCCGGTACGCGAGACGGCACGCGGATTGAACGCGCTCTCCACGCTGATGACCGCGCGCAGGAGTTCAGGCTCCAGGTCATTCGCCTGGGCCGCCTCGCGAATGATGTGTTCGTAAGCGGCTGCACGGCGGTTGATGAGCGCCAACGGCACGCGCAAGCTGGCTTCTCCACCACCGGCCGTGGGTTCCGGCGGGCTCTCGAGCACCAGTTCGTAGGCCGATTCCACCGGCACATTGGAGTAGTGCACCACGCCCGTCGGGTCCGCATAGGCATAGATGTCCGCCGTCGCCGGCATGGCAACGAACAATGACATGAGCCCCCCCAGCCACGTCATGCGACGGGGTGGCGGCCTGAAGTGAAGCGGTTTTCGCATGGCGCCGATTCTGCAAGCCGGACGCGGTCCCGGCAGGTAGCAGTAACCCTACCTTCCTTTGCGGATTACTGGGTATGTCGCCGTTCACGGTTCTGGGGGAACCTGCACTCCATCCGGGCCCCGTGCCCGTCGGAGCCGCCATGACCCAACGCCAAATCACCGTCCGCCCTGCCCCGCGAACTGCCGCCTTGATGGTAGCGGCATTCGCGTTGGCCGTGCT
>JBEGRA010000065.1:0-2752 GCA_041180705.1 Pseudomonadota bacterium
AAAGCGAGCAGCACGGCGCCTGCGGCAGACAGCGCCAGCAGCAATTTCAGCCAGCGTGGGGGCAGGGGCCAATGACGTTTGGCGACCAGCCAGCGCCATAGCAAGGCGGTAACGAGGAAAGCGCTCACCAGCCAAGGAACATGTCCCCACAGCAACGCACTCGCGGTACCGAGCGCAAGCAAGGCCGGCCGCAGCGCGGTCAATTCTAGGGCGGTCGTGGTCTGCGGTTCGGGGGCTTCGCGGAAGCGTCGGGAAGGGCGCGCTCGCTGGCTCGAGGCAACCCACGTGCGTTCCAGCACCACCGTGCGGCCAAGACGCGCGGAGGCACGCCAAGCCACCCGCCGCCAGCCATCGCCCGGGCGCCAGGCACGAAGTCCGACGATATCCCCGTCACCTGCCACCGACGGCAAACCATCGTCAGCTGCCGTTTCTTCCGACGGGCTGCGCTCCGTCGACGTTTCGGCCGTGGACTCGGCTGCCACCGCCGGCGCCGCCGGGTGCACCCAAGTCCAGGCGCGAAACAGCCCCAGGGGGTAGCGAGTGGCCACACGCACTCGCAGCAGGCCGGGGGCAGGGGGGTGCGTCCAGTGCAGGTGTACGGTCTGCCCCGCGTTGACGCTCGCGATCGGGGGCCTCTCCAGTCCGGGCCGTGCCGGACCGTCGATCTCGATATCCGGTCGCGTCTGGCCGCTGGGTACGCGAAACGTCAGATGAAAGTCGATGGGGGAATCGGCGACGTTCGCAAGTGCAGTGCCCTCCAGCGTTCCGACCAGGCCCTGCAGGTTCGCGTGTGCCTGATGCATGGCGACCCAGCCCGCGGCCGCGAGCAGGAACGTGAAGAGCAGGGCGAGGTTGTTGCCGTAGTTCAGTCCACCCACCAGCATGGCCAGCAGCATGACGGCGTAGGCCAGACCAAGGCGCGTGGGAATGATGTACAGGCGCCGGCGGTGCAGCGTGAATTCGCCGTTGTCTGCCCCCTGGCGTCGGTAGGTCCAGCGGGCGATGGTTTGCCGGAGCCTGGACACGCAGCCGGTTCAGGGAAGGGGAGTGGTGGCGAGGAGTCGCATCAGGACCGTGGAGGTGTCTTCGGTACCGGAAGCGGCACCTGTGCCGGTGCGCAGGTGTACGCGGTGGGCGACCACGGGGACGAAGACGGACTGCAGGTCTTCCGGCAGCACGCCTTGGCGTCCGTTGAGCAGGGCTTGGGCCTGGGCCGCGCGCAGCAAGGCCATGACCGCCCGTGGCGACAGGCCGCCCTCTAGACTGCCGTGATGTCGTACGGCGCCCGCCAAAGCCTGCAGGTAATCCAGCAAGGCGGGTGAAGCATGGACGGCGCGTACGTCCGCCTGGAGTTCGGCCAATTGTGCGGGGGTCAGGCCGGGCGCCAGACGGGCCAGCAGGTCGCGACGGTCCTCGCCGAGCAGCAAAGCCCGCTCGTGTTTCGCTGAGGGGTACCCCAGCGACAAGCGCATGAGGAAACGGTCGAGTTGGCTTTCCGGCAGCGGAAAGGTGCCGGCCTGCTGCAGCGGGTTTTGCGTGGCGATGACGAAGAACGGCATGGGCAGTTCATGAGGTTCGCCGTCGACGGTGACCTGCCGCTCTTCCATGGCTTCGAGCAGTGCTCCCTGCGTTCTGGGGGTGGCGCGATTCAGTTCATCGGCCAGCAGCACTTCGGCGAAGACCGGGCCTTGGTGAAACACGAACTTCGCCGTCGTGGCATCGAAGACGCGGCTGCCGGTCACGTCAGCGGGCAACAGGTCGCTGGTGAACTGCAGGCGACGGAAGCGCAGTCCGAGGACGCGCGCAAGGCCATGCGCGAGCGTCGTCTTGCCGACACCCGGCAAGTCTTCCAGCAGCAGATGCCCGCCCGCGAGCAGGCAAGCCAGCGCCAGTTCCAGTTGCCGGCGCTTGCCCAGGACCACACCCTCCAGGGCAGCCAGCACGGGTTCCAGCGTCTGCCGGGCGCGCAATGCCTCCTTGCTGCCCAGCGCCATGGGCTATGCCCCGGCCAGCGCGCGCACGCGCGCCAATTGGCTATCCAGCGTCGCCATTTCCTGGGTGAACTTCGCGATGCGCTCGCGTTCCTGCGCCACCACGGCCGGCGGGGCGTTCGCCACGAAGCTTTCCTTGGATAACTTCGCTTCGGCCTTGGCGACCTCAGCCGCCACCTTGGCGCGCGTCTTCTCGAGGCGAGCGACCTCTGCAGCCACGTCGATGAGGCCCGCCATGGGGACCAGCAACTGCATCTGGCCCACGAGCGCCACCGCGGACTCCGGGGTGGCAGCGCCCGGTGCGACCACTTGCGGCGGGTCCGTGTTGGCCAGACGCTCGATGGCGCGCGTGTTCGCCGCCAAGCATGCCGCTTCGGCTGCCGAGGCATCCTTCACCAGCACGGCGAAGCGCTTGCCCGGGGGAATGTCCATTTCGCCGCGGATCCGGCGCAAGCCCAGCACCACCTGCTGCACCCAGCCGAGTTCAGATTCAGCCGCTTCGTCGCGCGCGGTGGCTTGCGGGTAGGGCTGGCGCATGATGGTCGTGGCTTCGATGCCCAGTGCCGGTGCAGTACGCAGCCAGATTTCTTCGGTGATGAAGGGCATGAGTGGGTGGAGTGCGCGCAGCGTGGCTTCGAGGACTTCCACGAGAGTACGGCGCGTGCCGCGCTTCTGCGCTTCCGTGGCAGTGTCCGACTGCAGCACGGACTTCGATAGCTCAAGGTACCAATCGCAGTACTCGTACCAGCTGAACTCGTAGA
>JBEGRA010000066.1:0-5445 GCA_041180705.1 Pseudomonadota bacterium
CAATCAGGAACGTGCGGCACAACTCGGTCTGCCAGTGCGCGAAATCGCCGACCGCGTGGTGAATGCCGTGCGCGGCCAGGTAGCGACGCGCTACACCTTGCTGGACAAGAAGATCGACGTATTGGTGCGCAGCGTGGACAGCCGCGCGTCGAGCGTCGAAGAAGTGCGCAACCTCATCGTGAATCCGGGCAGCGACCGTCCCGTGCCCCTGTACGCAGTGGCCACCGTGGAACTGGCCACCGGCCCCTCGGAAATCCGTCGCGCCAACCAGGAGCGCGTGGCCGTCGTCAGCGCCAATCTCGGCAAGGGCGACCTCGGAGGTGCGATCGAAGGCCTGAACAGCTTGCTCGCCCGCCAGGCGTTGCCGCCAGGCATCTCCGCCTATGTCGGCGGCCAGAGCAGCGAACTGCAGGATTCCTTCGATAGCTTGCGCTTCACGCTCATCCTCGCCGTGTTTCTCGTCTACCTCGTGATGGCTTCGCAGTTCGAGAGCCTCATCCACCCATTGGTTATCCTTTTCACCATTCCCCTGTCGGCCATCGGCGCGGTCTGGGCACTGCTGCTCACCGGAACCACGGTCAATGTCGTGGCCTACATCGGGCTGATCATGCTGGCCGGCATCGTGGTGAACCAGTCGATCGTGCTCATCGACGCGGTGAACCAGGCGCGCGAACGCGGAATGTCGCGCCACGCGGCCATCATAGAAGCGGGGCGCGTACGCCTGCGCCCCATCCTCATCACCAAGCTGACGACCATCCTCGGCCTGCTGCCCATGGCGCTCGGACTCGGCGAAGGCGCCGAGGTACGCGCGCCCATGGCCATCACGGTCATCGGCGGCGTGTTGCTCACCACGTTCCTTACACTGCTGGTCATTCCAGTGGTGTACGACGTGATGGACCGTCGTCCGGCCACGGGAGCCTAGCGTCATGTGGCATACCCGGGCCGCCCTCGCCCGCCCCGTCACCACCTGGATGGCCTTCGCGGCCATGGTCGTCATCGGGCTCATCAGCGCACGCCAACTGCCGCTCGAAGAAATGCCGGATATCACGTTTCCGGGCGTCTTCATCCGGGTGCCATACCCGGGGTCCACCCCCGAGGAAGTGGAACGACTGATCACTCGACCGGTCGAGGAGGCTCTCGCCACTCTGCCGGGCATCGAGGAAATACGCTCCACTTCGAATGCCGACGGCGCAGAAGTCCAGGTGGCAATGACGTGGGGCGGCGACGTCGAGGCACGCACGTTCGAAGTGCGCACCAAGCTCGACACCATCCGCCCGGACCTTCCGGCAGGGGCCGAGCGCATGTTCATCGGGTCGGGTTCCACCAGCGACCAAGCGGTGGTGACCATCCGTCTTTCGGCCGACCAGAACCTTTCCAGCCAATACCAGACGTTGGAGCGCTACCTGAAGAAGCCGCTCGAGCGCCTGCCTGGCGTCGCGCGCGTCGATCTCGCGGGCGTAGAACCTCTGGAAGTCCGGGTATTGGTAAACGCGGACGCAGCCGCAGCGCACGGCGTCTCACTGGCGGAACTGCGTCAACTCCTGCAACAGAGCAATTTCTCCGTCTCGGCGGGCGAAATCACCGAAGGCGGGCAACGGTTCAGCGTCCGCCCGGTGGGCGAATTCACCACGCTCGACGACGTACGCGCGCTGCTGGTTCGCGGCAACGTTCGCCTCGGCGACGTGGCCGAAGTAACGCTGGCTTCGCCGAAAGCCACCGTGGGCCGCCATGTGGACGGACGCCCCGCAGTCGGGCTCGACGTGTATAAAACCACGCAGGCCAATGTCATCGATGTGGCAAAAAATGTGCTGGCGGAGCTCGAGCGGGCAAAGAGTTCACCGCAACTCAGCGGAGTCCGCTTCCTCGTGGTCGGCAATCAGGCGGAGTCCATCCAGTCCTCGCTCTCCGAACTACGCTCCGCAGGCCTCATCGGTGCCGGACTTGCCTTGGTAGTGCTGTTCGTCTTTCTCCGTGATTTGCCAACCACCCTCCTCGTCAGTCTAGCGGTGCCGTCTTCGCTGGTGGTGACGCTGGCGGCCATGTACTTCACCGGATTGACGCTGAACGTGCTCACCATGATGGGCATGATGCTGTCGGTCGGAATGCTCGTCGACAATGCCGTGGTAGTCACCGAAAGCATCTTCCGCCACCGACTGCGCAACCCAGACAACCCGGGCGCGGCGACCTTGCAAGCGGTCAAGGAAGTCGGCGTGGCGACGCTCGCCGGTACGTTCGCCACCATTGTCGTCTTCCTGCCACTGCTGTTCGGGGAGACGAATCAGGTCAGCATCTTCCTGAAGCACGTGGCCATTCCCATCGTCGTGGCCATGGTCGCCTCGCTGCTCATTGCGCAGACGCTCATCCCCATGGTGGCGTCGCGTCTTCGCCCCCCCCGCGAGAGTGAGGCGACGGGCTGGATGCGGACATTGCAGGAGCGCTATGCGCGTTTCCTTGCTGCAGTGCTGCAGCGCCCGCGTCGTACCGCGCTGGCCATCGTGCTGGTCATCCTTTCCCCCGTTCCGCTGTTCGCCACCGGCCTGTTCAAGGTGGACCCGATGCCGCAGGAGGCAAGCAGGCAGCTGTACCTCGTGTACCACATCGAAGGCAGCCATCCGTACGATCAAGTGGCCGCGGCAGTGGAGCGTGTCGAAACGTTCCTGCACAACAACCGCGAACGGTTCGACCTGGAAACCGTTTACTCCCGCTGGAGTGGCGACGATGCCATGAGCATCCTTTACCTCCGACCGAAGGAACAAGCACGCCACAAGTCCACGGAAGTGATGCGGGCCATCACTGCTGAAATGCCGGAAATCCCCATCGGTCATCCGGGTTTCAATTTCCAGCAAGGGCCCTCGCAGGGTTTCAGCCTGCAGCTCACCGGCGAGTCCACCGAAAGACTGCTGCCCTTGGCAAACCAGGTAGTGGCGAGGCTGCGTTCCGTGCCAGGGTTGGAACTGGTGCGCAGCGACTCGCGCGGCGGCGAGCGCGAGATTCGCGTGACCATCGACCGCGACCGTGCCGCCGCTGCCGGCTTGACGACGGGCATGGCAGCGCAGGCCATTGCTGCCGCCATGCGTGGCGAGAAACTGCGCGAACTGCGCACGGCAGAGCGTGAATTGACGATGCGGCTGGCGTTCCGGGCGGATGACCAGCAAAGCCTAGAGGATCTGGGGCGGCTCGTGCTGCCGACGCGGACCGGCACCCTGCCCTTGTCTGCCATCGCCACCTTCAAGGAAACGGAGGGCGACCGCGCCATCTCCCGTATCAACCGTCTGACCAGCGTTGTCGTCACCGCCAACCTCGCGCCCGGTGTGACGATGGAACAGATTCGCGGACGCGTGACGCCAGTGATGGACAGTTTCCCATTGCCCCCCGGCTACAGCTGGAAGCTGGGCCGTGGCTTCGAAGACAACGACAAGACTCTGAGCGGGATGGCCATCAACGTACTGCTGGCCATCCTCATGATCTATCTCGTGATGGCGGCCCTGTTCGAAAGTGCGCTGCTGCCGCTGTCCATCGTCAGTTCCATCGTGTTTTCGTTCGTGGGGGTCTGCTGGTGTCTGGCACTCACGGGCACCCCGCTCACACTGATGGCCATGATCGGCATCATGATTCTGGTCGGCGTGGTAGTGAACATCGGCATCGTGCTGGTGGCCCATATCCAGCAACTGCGCAGCGAAGGCCTCGAGCGGCACGAAGCCATCGTGCAAGCCGGGCGCGATCGTCTTCGTCCCATTCTGATGACGACTCTCAGCACGCTGCTGGGTTTGCTGCCGTTGGCGGTCGGAGACGCTACCGTGGGCGGCACTGGCAGCCCGGCCTATTTCCCCATGGCCCGCGCGATCATGGGTGGATTGGCGTTCGGGGCGGCGGTCAGCCTGTTCTTCGTGCCGGCGTTCTATGTCTGGTTCGACGATTTCAACCGTTGGCGCCAGCGTGTTCTGGCGCCTCGCTAGGGCAAAAGAAAACGCCGAAGCTCGAAGTAGTCATCCGCCAGCAACTGCCCAGCTGTGAAGTCGGTGCCCGGCAACTTCGCGGCGTCCGACTCCAGCGTCACGCTGGCAGGTAGCGTATCGAGGCCCGTCCGGTAGACCGCTGCCTGCGCCAATCGCTCCACTTGTTCGCGCATCTGCGGCGCCACCAGGGCAGTGGTACGCAATAGCGTGGCCGCACCGTTCACCTGCGCCAGCCTCGCCAGGCACTCCACCCGTCCGCCATAGCGCAGGCTTCCCAAGTCGCGTTGCCAGGCGAGCTTCATCTGCGGCGCGATTCCCTCGGGCATCAAACGCGCCAGCAACACCTGCGCCAGCGCCAGCAAGTGCAGATTCACCATGCGGCGACTATCCACCGACAGGCCCGGGAAGTCCGCCAGAGGCGACTTGAGCAAGGTGGCACGGGCCGCACGCAAGCTCTCCAGCGCCGCTACCGCGCCCTGCTCCCGAATACGCGCCTCGGCTACGGCCTCCCGCTGTTCCTGCCGCTGGAAGTAGTGCCAAGGGCCCGACAGCGAGATGAGTTCCCGCTCGGCTGCTGCCACCACGGCCCGTTCGCGAACCACCTGTTCCTGAGCAGCGGCAATCTTTCCGTCCGCTTCCTGCAACCGCGCGCGGCGTGCCGACTGCAAACCAGCCTGCTGTGTCCGGCGCTCCTGCTCTTCCTGCTGGCGTCGCAGTTCAACGGCGAGTTGCTGCAACTGCACGCGCCCCGCCCGCCACAAACCCCGCAACGCGAAGTGCACCATCGCCCCGAAACCGAGTTCGGGGTTTGCCAGCAATTGCTCGAGCGCCTCGGCATCGTCGCCGGCACGCTGCACCAAAGCCTGCTGCTGCTTCAGCAGGTCGCGAAGTTGCCGCACTTCCTCTTCGAGGTCGCCAAGCGAGCGCTTGAGCTCCGCCCGGTTCCAGTACAGCTTGAGCAACCGCTCCTCTTCCGCCGCCCTGCGCTGCTCTTCGCGACGTTCGCGGCGTACGCGCAGCCAATCAGCGAACGACATGGAAGGTCTCGGGGCCGTGCCCGGTATCGACCAGATACTCCAACCACTTGTTCAGCAGCACGTTGCGGCGCCAACGGAGGTCAAGGGACGCGGGCAAGAGACGATCGATGGCTCGCAACGGGCCCCGCGGCTCGCGGGTGCCCACGCGGCTCGCTTCCGCGAGATCGGCGTCGTGGTACAAGCGAACTTCCAACGCCGGCTCGCGAACCAGACCGGTGGCTTCATCGAACAGGTAGTTGAGCAGCAATACCGTGGTGTAGGCGCTTTGTTCGAGCACCACCACCTCCAGCACGCATTCCTCGGGAACGGCCGAGCGCAGCGTGCCTTGCAGGTGGCGCACGTCGCCCAGCAGGGCCTGCAGGCGCACCCGGTTGCTCTCGTAAAGCGACATGAGCGCCACGAAGCTGCCTGGCCGCGCGCGCCAGGAGGCGCGCAGCCAGCTATCGGAGTCG
>JBEGRA010000067.1:0-12322 GCA_041180705.1 Pseudomonadota bacterium
CCACGCTGGGGCAGTTGCAGATGGTGGTCGTGGCCGCAGGCTTCTTCATCAACTCCGCCGTCACCGGCATGTACACGCTGTTCGCCACGGAATTCCCGGCGCACCTGCGTGCCACGGGCACCGGCTTCTGCATCGGCATCGGCCGTGGCGGTGCTGCGCTCGCGCCCGTGCTGGCGGGCTACTTGCTGCAGGCAGGGCTCACGCTGCCCTCTGTCGCCGTCGTGATGTGCTGCGGCTCGCTCATCGGCGCCGCGCTGCTGTATTGGCTGCCGCAGCGCGCAGCAGCACAGGGCTGACCGACCATGAACGCCATCAGCATCGCGCCCGACCACGTCGACACACAGATCGATTACCTGTTGCCCACCTCACGCATCAATCGGCGTTTCTGGGCGCCGGGCGCGGAATACAACACAGGCGTGTACCAGCCGTACCCGGTGCGCATCCACAACGCGCGTCGCGCCGGACATGCGTTCACTCTCGATACGCACGGCTTCACCATCGCGCCGCACACCACGGCCATCACCGACTGGGAAAACAACTACGGCCCGGACAGCGCCTACGCACGGGAAGTGGAAGCCGCCGCCATGGCCCTGACCGGCGCCAACCATGCGGTAACGATGGGCGGCATGCTGCGCTCCTCGCGCCGCCCGGGTGGGCAGGTGCAGCCGCCTGCTGCCGAGGCCCACGTGGATTTCACGCCACGTTGCTCGCGCCGCATCGCCGAGGCGCTCTATCGTCGCAGCCGCCCGGAAGGCAAGGGCTACGACCGCTTCGTCATCTTCAGCCTGTGGCGCGTGCTCACGCCGCCGCCGCAGGACATGCCGCTGGCGCTTTGCGATGCACGCAGCGTTCGTGATGACGAGGGCACTCACAACACGAAGGTGGATGTGGATGTCATCCCCACCGGCGATGCCCTGTTCGCTCCCATCCCGGGCGAAGAGAACATGCCCGAGGCCACCATCTTTCATCACTCGCCGGACCACCAGTGGTGGTACTACCCGGACATGGCGCTCGACGAAATCATCTTCATCAAGTTCCACGATTCGGACCACAGCCGCGCCTGGCGTGCGCCGCATACAGCCTTCCGCGACACCAGTCGCCCCGATGCCGTGGAGCGCCGCTCCATGGAATTCCGCGGCGTGGCCTACTTCACGCGGGACTGAACGCTAGCCGGGGATGGCTCCGGCCTGCTCGGCGGCGATCTTTTCGTGCAGCAGTTTGCGAGCACGGGCGCCGGCAGCGTCACCGGGAAGCCAGCAGAGTTTGTGCTCGTGCAGGGGCTTGTCCCCGAGGTTCGCCTGCTGGTCTTCCAGCATCGGCAGATCTTCCGTCTCGAAGGGCATGCGGAGGAAAGCCACCTGCTGATTGGCGATTTCCTGCGCCTGCGGCATGGATTTCGGGAACGAGATGCCGAACCAGTAATGCGAACTGCGCGCCGTCTCCGGCGTGAAGAAATGGCAGGTCGGTGTTTCACGGCCTTCGGCTTTCGGTCGACCCGTGGCCACTGCGCCCGCGAAGATCACGAGGTTCGATGGCGCGGTCCAGCGCACATGTATCCAGCGGTCTGATGCGGTGCCGGGTTCGATGCCCATGGCAGCACCAAGCTCCGGCGACATGACTTCACCGGTGATTTCCCGGTTGGACCACACCTGCTCGCCGTCCTGGCGGCTTTCGTAACTGGCGTTCGAGACTTCCGAACTGCCAAGCGTGGTGGCATGCAGGAACTCGATGTGGCTCAGGTCGAGGATGTTCTCGATCTCCAGTTCGTAGTTGGCGCGGACGTTAAGGTAATCCTTGCCAACAGCCCATTGTGCTGGGTCCTGACAGGAGAAGTCGGGCAGCAGCGACTCGTCGGCGAGCCCGACGTCGCCCATCCAGATCCAGAGCATGCTGTAACGCTCCACGAGCGGGTAAGCGCGCACCTTGGCGCCGTTCGGCGCCGTCTCGCCGAAAGGGTTGTGCACGCACTTTCCGGTACCATCGAAGCGCAGGCCGTGATAGCCGCACTGCACCGTTCCCTCGATGCATTGTCCACGCCCTAGCGAGGCCAGACGATGCGGGCAGACGGCGTGCAGTGCACGCGCCACGCCGGCGGCATCTCGGAACAGCACGACCGGTTCGTCCAGCAGGCGCCGGGAAAGCAGTTTCCCAGACACCAGTTCGCTGTCCCAGGCGGCTACGTACCAAGTGTTGCGCAGATAAGTCATCGCCCTGCTCCTTCCCGTTGCTACGGGCTGCACGCGAGGGCGGAACCCGAATATGTACCGATGGTACACATCGACCGTTCGGCCGGTCAACGCGCCGGAGCACCCACGCCATGAAGGAACAACTTCACCGACTCCCGCGCCGCCTGCTCGATTTCGCGCCGTGATGGCTTTCGCGCCAGCAAGCCGAGCAGGGCCCGTTCATGCAATCCGCTGCGGATGAGATGGGTGAGACGCCCGGCTTCGGCCTCGAAGTCGAGCCCGCTGCGGAGGCCGCGATGTTCGAAGCCGCGAAGGACCCCGGCCACCTTGCGGACGACGCCGAGGTGTCCGGACACGTAGAACGTGCGGGTGAGTTCGCGGGAACTCTTGCCGAACCCTACTGCGGCCCGGTAGACCGCGAGCGCCTCGGGCTGGAGATAGAACGACAACAGGGAACTCGACACGCGAACGAGGGATTCCTCGAGAGACTGCCCGGGAAATCCGTCGGCACCGACCTCCGCGCCCAGCGAAAAGCCTTGCAGCGATTCTTCCATCGCTTGCTCCACGACGGCGGCGAACAAGCCGGCCTTGTTGCCGAACAGCTTGGTGATGGTGGCCTTCGAACCACCGGCCCGCCGCGCAACCTCATTGAGGCTCGCGGCATAGATGCCGTGTCTGGCGATTTCCTCGCGGGCACAACGCAGGAGGGCGGCGCGACGGGCCGCGCTGGCTTCATGCTTGGCGCCCTTGGCGGTACTGCCCGGCATGCCGGACAGCACTGGCACGGGCGAATTGGACGGAACGGGCGAGCGCTTCACGTGCGCTAGCGTACTACCGTTTCCCGCCACCCATCCGCTCGAACGCGTGGTCAACCAGGGGTCCGCTTCCCGTAGTTCTGCGTTCCACTGGAGAGAATCCGATCCGTCGTCGACAGATCCGTCGGTGAGAACTCGGCGGCCCCCGTCAGCTCGGCGTAGAGCGGACCGAAATCGGTACGCAGAGTCTGCTCCAGCAGGTCCTCGAAGCTGTCGATGACGAAGTAGGTCTGCTGGAAGTCATCGATCCGGTAGCGGGTGCGCATCAAGCGCCGCAAGTCGAAGGCAATCCGGTGCGGAGAGACATCCTCGAGGGCGAAAATCGATTCCGTCCGCGAGGAGACAATTCCGGCGCCATAGATGCGCAGACCTTCCGCACTGCGCACCAAGCCGAACTCGACGGTGTACCAGTACAGCCGCGCCAGCCGCGACAGCACGCCAAGGCCACTAGCGCGCTGTCCACCCCGCCCATACGCCTGCAGGTAATCCGCGAACACCGGGTGCGCCAACAATGGCACATGCCCGAACACGTCGTGGAACACGTCGGGCTCCTGCAGGTAATCCATTTGTTCGGGTTTGCGCAGGAAACTGCCGGCGACGAAGCGACGGTTCGCGAGGTGTTCGAAGAACACCTCGTCGGGCACCAACCCCGGCACGGCCACCACCTGCCAGCCCGTCAGCCGCGCCAGCCGCTCGGAGAGGCGCTCGAAATCCGGAATGCCGGGCGCGTCCATTCCCAGGAGCTTCAAACCCGTCAGGAACTCAGGCGTGACTCGCGAAGGCAACAGGTCGCATTGCTGCCGGAACAGACGATCCCACAGCGCGTGCTCGGCCGCCGTATACCGCTCCCAAGGCTGAGGCAGCGTCCAATCCGCAGCAGCCCCGGGCGGCGCGACCTTGGCTGGCGCATCTCTGGCCACCGTGTCCGAGGAGGGTATCTGCATGGCCATGCTTTGAACCCTTTTTTCAGTTTATAGTCGGCAAACGAAACAAGGTGCGCACATGGACCTGATAGACCGAAAAATCCTTACTGCTCTGCAGCAGGACGCTGCCATCAGCCACGCGGATCTCGCCGACCGCGTCGGCACCTCCAGCGCGTCCTGTTGGCGGCGCATCAAGGCACTGGAAGAGCAAGGCGTTCTGGTGCGCACTGTGCGTCTGGTGAACCCGGGCAAGGTGGGGCGCAGCGTGAACGTGCTGTGCAACGTGCGTATGCGCAGCCACGCTCGCCCTTCGCGTGAAGCCTTCGAGGCCTTCGTCGATGGCTGCCCCGAAATCGTGGAGTGTTTCTCCATGTCCGGTGAGTGGGACTATCTGCTGCGCATCGTGGTGGCAGACGTAGCGGACTACGACCGGTTCCTCATGCGCACGCTGCTCGCACACGCCTCGGTGGCGGGTGCCGCCTCGCACTTCGCCCTCTCCATGACGAAGTACACGACGGCGCTGCCCGTCTAGAGTCCGTGCGCCGCGCACACCGTCCCCGAACACGTACCGAAGCCGATGCTGCGCCAGCCAGCGCGTTCGGCGCGAGCGTTCAATACCAGTTCGTCGCCATCTTCCAGAAACGTCCGCGTCTCGCCGTTCGGCAATCGCAAGGGTTCGCGACCGTTCAGCGAGATCTCCATGAGGCTGCCGAACGTGCCGGCCACCGGCCCCGAAATGGTTCCCGTGCCGAGCAAGTCGCCTGGCATGAGGTTGCACCCGTTGCTGGTGTGATGGGCCACCAACTGCGCCAGCGTCCAGTAAAGATGGCTCGTCGGTCCGGAACTGAGCGAGTACGGATCAAGCCCCGCAACGCGCATCGTTGCAGTTCGCAGCGCGGCTTCGACCGTGATGGCCAGCGCGCCGGATGCCTGATCTTCACTGTCCTGCAGATACGGCAAGGGCTGCGGATCGCCGGCAGGACGAACAGGCTGCGGAATACGGAACGGTGCCAGCGCTTCGCGCGTGACAACCCACGGTGAAACGCTGGTGAGAAAGTTCTTCGCCAGGAATGGGCCGAGCGGCTGATATTCCCAAGCCTGCAGGTCCCGTGCGGACCAGTCGTTCAGCAGGCAGAGTCCACCGATATGCTCCCAGGCGTCGGCTACGGACACGGGCACACCCAGTGCGTTGCCACCTGCCATCCACACACCCAGTTCCAGTTCGTAGTCCAGTCGCTGGCACGGACCGAACTGCGGAACCGCATCCTGTGGAGCCTTGTGCTGACCCTGCGGCCGGACCACGGACGTCCCCGACACGCGCACCGAAGACGCCCGACCGTGATAGCCGATGGGCACATGCTTGTAGTTCGGCAACAACGGGCTGTCGGGGCGAAACAGTCGACCGATATTGGTGGCGTGGTGAATGCCTGCGTAAAAGTCCGTGTAGTCGCCGATACGGAACGGCAGATGCATGGTGCAATCTTCCACGGCATGCAGCGCGGCGCCTGCCTGCCGGGCGCGCGCGGGATTCGTGAACAACTCGAAGAGCGCGCGTCGCAGCAACAGGCGTTCGTCACTCGGCAGGGCAAAGAGGACATTCAGGTCGCTGCCTGCAAGCGGAACCGCAAACCGTTCCGGCAGCAGGCCGCTGCGCGCCAGAGCGTCGAGATTCGCCACCCGATCGCCCAGGCGGGTAGCGATGAAGCGCTCACCGGCAACCATCGAAGCCACGCCGAGCGGGAGGTTCTGCACGGGAAAGTCCGCATGGGTATCGGCGCCCGGCACCCAGCTCACCGCATCCGCAGCATGAGTATGGTCAAGCATCACGAATTTTCCGTTGAATGATGGAGCCAGGCCGCGTGGCGCGGTGCGCGTCGAGTACGGCTCCATTCCTCCAGCATCACCGGCGCGAGGCGGGCCAGTTCGGCCAGTTGTTCGGGGGTGCCGATATTGCAGGCCAGTTCCAACCGATGGCCGTTCGGATCGAAGAAGTAGATGGACTTGAAGATGCCGTGATAGGTGGGCCCCAGCACTTCGATGCCATTCGCTTCGAGATGGGCTTTCGCTGCCAGCAGCGCAGGCTCGTCTGCCACTTCGAAGGCCAGGTGCTGTACCCAGACAGGAGTATTGCGGTCCCGGTCCATGGGCTGCTGCGTGGGCAACTCGAAGAAGGCCAGCACATTGCCGCCACCGCAGTCGAGGAACACATGCATGTACGGGTCGAACTCGCCCGTCGACGGCACGTGGTCCTCCGCGAAAGCCGTGGTGTAACGCATGCCCAGCATGCGTTCGTACCAGTCCACCGTCTCGCGTGCATCCTTGCAGCGGTAGGCGACATGATGGATACGGCGCAGCGCGGGTGCCGCGGTCATGCCGCGCGCTCCCCGGCCGTCAGCACGCCACGACGGACCTGGTCGCGCTCCATCGACTGGAACAGCGCCGCAAAGTTGCCCTCGCCGAAACCGTCGTCGTCCTTGCGCTGGATGAACTCGAAGAACACCGGCCCAATGAGCGTTTCCGAGAAGATCTGCAGCAGCAAACGCGGCGCACCGTCCCCGGTCTTGCCATCGAGCAGTATTCCGCGGGCCTGCAGGGCTTCGACCGGCTCGCCGTGCCCAGGCAAACGCTCCGCCAGCATCTCGTAGTAAGTAGCTGGCGGTGGCGTCATGAAACGGGTTCCAGCTGCCCGCAAGCGGTCCCAGGTGGCGAGCAAGTCATCGCAGAGAAAAGCGATGTGCTGGATGCCTTCACCATTGTAAGCACGCAGGAACTCTTCGATTTGTCCACCGCCCGCTTGGCCCTCTTCGTTCAACGGCACGCGAATGCGGCCATCGGGAGCGGTCATGGCGCGCGAAGTCAGCCCCGTGTACTCGCCCTTGATATCGAAGTAGCGAATCTCGCGGAAGCCGAAAATCCGCTCGTAGAACCCCGCCCAGTGCGCCATGCGCCCACGGTAGACGTTGTGCGTGAGGTGGTCGATGGTGTGCAGCCCGGCGCCAACCGGATGCCGCTCGACGCCCGGCAGATAGACGAAGTCGATGTCGTAGATCGACAGCGCATCGCCGTAGCGGTCGATGAGATAGATGATCGAACCACCAATGCCCCGCAGGGCCGGCAAGCGCAGTTCCATGGGCCCATTACGGATTTCCACCGGCTCGGCACCTCGCTCGATGGCGAGGGCATAGGCCTTGGCAGCATCACGGACCCGCCAGCCCATGCCGCAGGCAGAAGGACCGTGCTCCGCAGCGAAGTAGGCGGCCGGGCTGCGGGCTTCGTAGTTCACGATGAGATTGATGCCGCCCTGGCGCCAGAGATGCACGTCCTTGGAGCGGTGACGGGCTACGGCCGCAAAGCCACTCGCCACCAGTACCGGTTCGATGAGACCGCGCGTCGGCGCCGAAAATTCTATGAACTCGAATCCGTCGAGGCCCAGGGGGTTGTCGAACAAGTCTGCCATTTCGCCACCTCTTCCGGCACCGGGCTGCCACGTCCCTGCCGAAAAAGGCTACGCGCTCGGGTGCGCGAAACGGATTCATTTCTACCTTCAAGCACGCATAAAACAGAAAATCATTTCCATTTCTTAACGTTTTTCGAAACCTTGTTACTCGCCAGCGATCATCGGCGGCCCAGCTCGCTTTCTGCCTCGCTCTTCGGCGTTACGAAGTCGCATCACCGCTGGGAAAGAACACCGCAGCGAAGTGGATGGCGGCGAAGGCATCGGCGAAGAAACGGAACCACTCCACGATATTGCCGGAGCACGCGAGCAGCACAGACGGCGCCGTGCCAGGCGGACGAGGGGCAGCGGTAGGCCGCTCCAGTTTCGCCGGCACCGCCTACAGCTCCGGAATGGCGGCAACACCCAGGACCGCACGTGCCGCACCACGCATCGCGCCCTCGATATAACTCACGCCATTGCAGTCGCCGACCGTGCTCACCGCAAACCCGGCAGCGCGCAGGGAGTCGGCGAGCGTGGTGTCGCCGCGCGCGCCCTGCGCCACCACCACCTGGTCCGACGCCGTGAACTGCGTTGCGCCCGCCGCGTCGACGAACCTGACACCCGTCGCTTCGATCGCGATGTCCCGCACGCCGGCATGTAGCACCACACCGTGGTCTTTCAGTTCGGGCAGCAGCCGCAACCGACGCACGAGCAGCAATCCCTTGCCGAACTTCGGGCCTTCCTCCAGCACCGTCACGTGACGCCCGCGCTCGACCAGGAACTCCGCCAGTTCCATGCCCACCAACTCTCCGCCGATGATGACAACGCGTTGCCCCAATGGCATCCAATGGCGCGTGACGCGGCGGACCAATGCAAGATTGGCCGTGACCCCGAGCAGGGCCCCGGCGCGCCCTGCAATGCGCGTGAACAGAGAGGTCTTGCGTCGTAGCTGGGGACTACTTTCGCCCAGCATCAGGGAACGCAGGTCGTCGCCGCTGAGTACGTGGTCCCGGTCCGTCCCCGGAATAGCCGGCATGCCACGCACGGCGCCGGTGGCGACGATGACGCGGTCTGGCGCGAGTGCCTGCACCAGAGCGAGGCTGGCCACGGTATTCAGCCGCACATCGACCCGGGACTTCGCGATTTGGGTGCGCAACCAGTCCAGCAGTCGCTCGTTGGGTTCATAAGCCAGGCCGGCAAACTGCAGCGTACCGCCCAGCCGTGGACCGCGCTCAAGCAAAGTGACGCGGTTACCGGCTTCGTCAAGGCGCCGAGCTGCTTCCATGCCGCCCGGCCCGCCGCCGATGACAACGACATGCTCACCCTGCGGCGGCTTCGCCTGGTCTTGCAAGTGCTCGTAGCCTTCCGTGGCATTCACCGCGCAGCGCATGGGCGTGCGCACATAGATGTTGCTGACGCAGGTGTAGCAATAGATGCATGGGCGGACATCCGCCGCCCGCCCCTCGGCGAGCTTGCGCGGCAGATGCGGGTCCGCGATGAGCTTGCGGCCCATCGCCAGGAAATCGAAGCTGCCGGCGGCAATCAGTTCGTCGGCGCGGCCCATCTCCACGCGACCGGAAGCGATGACCGGCAGACTGACGCAGCGCTTGATGGCTGCTGCCGCCGGAATGTTGAGCTCCGACGCGTGGGGAATGTTCGAGCCGGAGTGCATGCGGGCATTGCCGGCGTCGTGGTAGGAAGTGACTGCGATGCCGCTCGCCCCCGCGGCTTCGAGCCACAGCGCCACCTGCCGCGCATCGTCGAGCGTCGTGCCAATCGCCTTGCCATGCTCCGCCGTGTCGAGCTTCATCCACACCGGGAAGTCCGGGCCGACCGCGGCCCGGACCGCGCGCATCACCTCGAGCATCAGGCGCGCGCGGTTCTCGAGCGGACCCCCATACGCATCCGTGCGTTTGTTCGTCGACGGGGAAAGGAACGAGGAGATGAGATAACCGTGCCCGCCATGAATCTCGCAGGCGTCGAAGCCCGCCGCCTGCGCGCGCTTCGCCGCCACAGCATACTGGGACACGAACACGTCGATATCCGCCTGCTCCAACACCTTGATGGTGGGCACCGGGCCGCCAGCGAAAGCCGCCAACTCCTCCGGCAGGAAGTAGTCGGGCAAGTCGCCGGAAAACGCACCGGGCATCGACGGCGCCCATAGCGGATGACCATCGCCCGCCGAATAGCCGGCGACCAGGCCTCCGTGATGGAGTTGCGCGGCGATCTTGGCGCCCGCGGCGTGCACCGCATCAGCCAAACGCCGCAAACCCGGCAGGAATCGATCGTCGGAAATGCCCAACTGGCCGCGAATGACCGCCCCGACGGGCCAGGCAACGCCGGCGACCCCCGTGATGACCAGCCCCGCCCCGCCGCGTGCTTGCTCGACGTGATAGGCCAGCATGCGCTCGCCCACGGTACCGTCATCCTCGCCGAAGCTGACGCCCATGGCGGTGACTATCATCCGGTTGCGCAACTCCATGGAGCCGATGCGGCATGGCGAGAGCAACTGCGCGAACGACCGATTCGAATCATTCATCACGGAAGCTCCAACACAGAGGCAATACCCGGCACCGCATCACCGCGGCCAAACTGTGCCAACAGCAGCACGGCCACCATCAGCGCAGCACACGAGAAAGCAACTCGACCCAAACCGCCACTACGGAAACGGACCGCCACTGCCCCGACCAAGGCAAAGCCGATGACAACGAAATCGGCAGCGCTCCAGTCCATCATTCCACCTTGTTATTGTCGAGGTTCGTTCCCGGCTCACCCGGTTCATGCCAATGCAACCAGCGCGAGCAATCCACTCGCGCCTCCGGCTTCCGGCCCGTCTTCGCCAGCAAATGAAACGTCAAACGCTCTTCCGAGGGAATGGGGCGCGTGATTTCGTAGACCCGGTCGTATTCACTGCGGGCAATTTTCCATCCTTCCGTCGTCCGCACGTAACAGTCGCGATACAGGGCCGTCCCGATCGTGTCTTCCTGACGGATCGGGTCGATGAAACGATCTTCGAGATACCAGAGACCCGTGGCGGTATCGGGCCCGGTAAATGCAATCTCGGGACAGTGGCCGTGGTGTTGCGCGACGACGTCGCTATTGAAGGCGCTACCGATGAAGTCGAGCATGTCCTGCCGGCCATGAATGGTGGCTCGATAGCCACCCCCGCGGTAGTCGATGGCCACGTCCTCGATGAATACCGTAGCCAACTCCGTTTCGTTGCCCGTATCCAGACAGCGGAAATAGCGATGCTTGAGCTGCTTGATTTCTTCGAGATCCGACAACTGCTGGAGATTGAATTTCATGGCTCCGTCCCACCGAAGCTTGCCGGCGGATCCCCCATGACCACCACGCTCGGCCGACCCTCGGAGTTCACCGCGTGAATAAGGCAGGAAACACGCCGGCTCCGCGTTTCGGCGATGTACCAGCGGCCTTCCTGCTTGACGTATACGTCGTCGTACTCCACGCCCATCTGCGTCAGCGTACGCGACGCGAGATTGATGTTATGAAAGAAGAGAGACCACCTTCCGGTGGCGCGCACTTCGCTTTCGAACCGGAGGATTCCGTTCGCAGCGTGGTGGATATCGAAAACCCCGGGCACACAACCAAGCTCCCGATAGATGTCGACGAACGCGTCGCGGTTGTCGAACACAGGAAAGCCCTCGTACGCGATGACTGCGCCAAGCGGCAACAAGGTCTCGCGAACAGTATTCGGATCCTTGGTGTCGCACGCACGCAAATACCGTGCTTTCAGGTCACGGATGGCGCGATCATCCTCGAGGCGCTGCAGGCGCGCCTCCAGCGCCGCCAAACCATCGGCATCAGGAGCCACTCCCATCTTCATGTTCCCGCGAACATCGCTTCAGCGCGGGCCTTCAGGGCGATGGCCGTGTCATCGAATGCTCGCTTCACCCAAGGGCCCGCAAAGCGAAACACGTGGATGCCATTGGCACCGAGAAAAGCATCCGTCGAGTAATAGCGACAGGAGTGGGCACTGGTCGCTTCGATGATCTGGTCGCGCCGCGCGGGATACGGCCAGAAATCGAGGTTCGGAAACTCCCAACTGAGCAGGCGCTCCGGCTCGAAGCCACAGATGAACTCCGTGTTGGGCAGGGTCGGCCCACCCCCCACCGAGTAGTTGATGAGCGTCATTTCGATGGGCGCTCCCATTTCGAGCGTGGATACCGCCCGAATGCAAAACGGGTTCCACTCGTTGTAGCGGGCCAGGTCCGTGAGAATGCCCCAGACAACGCTGGCAGGGGCCGCGATCTCCACGCTGATGGAGCGGGTGACAGCTTCGGGATTGAAGCCCATGGCGGGGTCGTCGGCGACAGACCGGGCGATCTTCATCCATTCCAGCATCACAAATCCTCCCATTTCACGACCCGAGTGACGGGCAACGGATATTCGCTGGCGCCCGCCCAGCGAAGCAGCGCCGTGCCTTCGCGGTGTCCGCTGGTATCAATCCAGTTGCCGGCCCAGCGCTGGCCATCACGATTCGGATCGCGAGCAGCACAGACAATACGCAAGCGCCCGTCGGGCTCCAGCCTTCCCGAATGCTTGTTGACACTGATCTGTCGAAAGCGATAGTCGAAACTTTCCATCCACCAGTTGTCCAACTGGAAGTTCCAGTAGTAGCAAGCGGGGGGAGTCACTTCGATGACCCAGGCCTCATCTGGTGCCAACTGCCAATAAGCATGGGCGTAATAGATATCTTTCGCTCCGCCCCCCTTCTGGAACATCGACTGATCGATGTCCGTGAAGCGGTTCGGGTGCTGTCGGAATAATCGCGTCCAGTCGGCAAAAGTCGAAGCAATGCCACGCACGAATCGCGCCGAGGTCGCTAGCCCCTGAGCCAGCCGCTCAGCGCTCAGCGCCTCGGGCACCTCGGGTCCACCGATACGCTCGATGCAAAATTCGCCACCACTCTCGGCGTGGCGGTCCATTGCCGACTGGCGCAGC
>JBEGRA010000068.1:0-3861 GCA_041180705.1 Pseudomonadota bacterium
CACACGACCCGCAGTACGTCGGTGTCGGCGCGCTCTAGGACATCGCCGCCGGTAATGTCCGGCGCACCGAACGCCATTTGCAGTGCCCCCGTCCCGCGGTGACAATCGAACTCATGCAAACGCCCCCTTCTGAATCCGATTCCCCGGTCCCCCGTCCCGTGCGCGTGCTGGTGGGTGTCAGCGGCGGCATCGCTGCCTACAAGGCGGCCGAACTCGTGCGTCAGTTCGTCACGCGGGGCGCCGAAGTGCAGGTCGTCATGACCGCGGGTGCCCGCGAGTTCGTTACACCGCTCACCTTTCAGGCGCTCTCCGGACGCCCCGTTCGCGACAGCCTGTGGGACGGCGCGGCGGAAGCGGCCATGGGCCATATCGAACTCGCTCGCTGGGCGGATGCCATCGTGGTGGCCCCGGCTACGGCAGACCTCCTCGCCCGCATGGCGCAGGGTCAGGCGGACGATCTGCTCACGACGTTGCTTCTGGCCACGGACCGTCCCGTGCATGTGGCGCCTGCCATGAACCGCCTGATGTGGGCGCATGCCGCCACGCAGGACAATGTGGGCCTGCTGCGCTCGCGCGGCGTGCTGGTGCATGGCCCCGCTGAAGGCCCGCAGGCCTGCGGCGAGACCGGGGCCGGGCGCATGGTCGAACCTGAAGCCTTGGCCGGCGCGGTGTGGAGCACGCTCGCACACCCGGTTGCCGCGGCCGCTGGCGAAGCCATGCGACCTTGGGCCGGTCGCAAGGTGGTCATCACCGCGGGGCCCACGCGGGAACCCATCGACCCGGTGCGTTTCATCACCAACCGCTCGAGCGGCAAGATGGGCTATGCCGTCGCGGCCGCGGCGCGGGATGCCGGCGCTGAAGTCATTCTGGTATCGGGGCCGGTGTCCGTGCCCACGCCAGCGGGCGTGCGCCGCATCGACGTCGAAAGCGCTCAGGAAATGCACGAAGCCGTGCATCGGGTCATCCGCGGCGCCGACGTGTTCATCGCGGCTGCCGCGGTCGCGGACTACCGCCCGGACTGCTGCGCGCAGGAAAAGATCAAGAAGGGTGCCGAGACCATGGAATTGCACCTGCGCAAGGCGCCGGACATTCTCGCGTCCGTGGCTGCGTTGGCGTCCCCGGATCGCCCCTTCACGGTTGGCTTCGCCGCGGAAACCTGCGAAGTGGAGCGTCACGCCCGCGACAAGCTGGTGCGGAAGAATCTGGACCTCATCGCCGCGAACCAAGTGGGCGGCGGCAAGGGCTTTGACCGTGACGACAACGAGCTGTTGGTGCTGTGGGCCGAGGGCAGCGAACGTCTGGTCCTGCAGGACAAGCGGCAGTTGGCTGCAGAGCTCGTGGCTCTTATCGACCGGCGCATGCAGGTGAAGCCATGAGTTTGCGGCCATTGAAAGTCCGCGTGCTCGATGCGCGCTTGGGCAGCGAGTTTCCTCTGCCCGCTTACGCCACGGCTGGAAGTGCCGGGCTGGACTTGCGCGCCATGGTCGAAGCGCCGCTGGTCATCGAGCCGGGTGCCACGCACTTGCTCCCCACGGGCCTGTGCATCTGGATCGAAGACCCGGGTCTGGCCGCCGTCATCCTTCCCCGCTCGGGGCTGGGCCACAAGCACGGCATCGTGCTCGGCAATCTCGTGGGTCTCATCGATTCCGACTACCAGGGCCCGCTGATGGTGTCCTGCTGGAACCGCGGCAGCTTGCCGTTCACTGTGGCGCCGGGCGAGCGCATTGCGCAGCTGGTGGTGGTGCCGGTGGTGCAGGTGGGGCTTGAAGTGGTGACGGAATTTACCGCCACGGACCGCGGCGCCGGCGGTTTCGGGCACACCGGGCGCTAGCGCTGTTCGAATGCTCAGCAGGCAGACGTGAACGCCTGCCGATGCTGCATCAGCGCTGGCCGGCAGCTTCCGGCGCCAAGCGCAGGTAGCCACCCGGGCCGTAGTCTTTTTCCAGACGCTTCAGTTCCCGGAAGCGGGTGATGTCCCGGGCGAACTCTTCGCTGATGCGGCGGAAGTCTTCGCGCTTCGTCGCGAGGTTCCGTTCCTGCGTCTGCACGTCGTTCATCGTACGGACAAGGTCTTCCGCCAACCCCGGAGGGATGGCAGGGCCGGTGGTCTTGCCGTTGTAAGGGCGGAAGTTGGCGGCATTGCCCTGCAGTTTCAGCAGGCGCGCGCGGAGAGTCTCGAGGTACTGCGTGGCGACGCGGAGTTGTCCGTCGATGAGGTCGAGCCGGCGGTCGCGCAGCAACTGGATTTCTTCGACGGTGAGGTAGGTGGCCAGCAGGTTCTGGTCTCGCTGGCGCTGCCGGAGCACCGCCTGCCGTGCGGCCGCCTCGCTGGCTAGACGGCTTTCCACAGCGGCCCGTTGGGCAGGGCTGCGTGCCCCTTCCCGGGTACCGACCACGACTCCGCGCGAATTCAGTACTTCGATATCCTGGCTCGAATACTCGGGTGGCACGCTGTCGCCGGTTTGCAAACGGCCTTGCGCGTCGCGCCAGCGATACATGGTGTGGCCGGTCGGCTCCGCGCCATGGGCGATGCCCAGGGGCACGCACAGCAACGCCGCCAGCAAGGCAGCAGGCCATGCCACGGACCCAGCCGCGAGCTGTTGGCGGTTAGACGCCGTATTGCTCACGATAGGCTTCCATGGCGGGCAGGGCTTCCGGCGGTGCCGGGAGGCGGCCACCGCGCAGCTCGTCGATGAGGTCGGCGAGGGTGAGGATGCTGACCACCGGCAGGCCGGTGGCTTCCACTTCCTGCACCGCCGAAGTGGTGCCGGTGCCGCGTTCCTGACGGTCCAGGGCGATGACCACGCCCGCAGGCGTGGCGCCCGCAGCGTTGATGATGCCTACGGATTCGCGGATGGCGGTGCCCGCTGTCATGACGTCGTCGACGATGAGCACGCGGCCGGCAAGCGGTGCGCCCACGATGTTGCCGCCTTCGCCATGGTCCTTCGCTTCCTTGCGGTTGAAGCAGAAGGGGAAGTCGAGCCCGTGGCCGTCCGCGAGGGCGGCAGCACTGGCCGTGACCAGCGGGATGCCCTTGTAGGCCGGGCCGAACAGCAGGTCGAACTGCAGCCGGCCGCTGGAGCGGGCTTCGGCGATGGCTGCCGCGTAGGCGCGGCCCAGCGCGGCGATGGCTTTGCCACCGCTGAACAGGCCAGCGTTGAAGAAGTAAGGACTCTGCCGGCCACTCTTGAGCGTGAAGCTGCCGAAACGCAGGACGGACTGCGCCAGGCACAGGTGGATGAAGTCGCTCTTGTAGGCAGGCGTGGTCATTTGGCGTCCATTATGGCGGGGCGGAGGGGGGATTTCTGCCTGTATTATCACACTTATGCGAATCCTCACCCTGAACTGCAATGGTATCCGCTCGGCCCGCACCAAGGGGCTGTTCGACTGGCTTCCCGGCCAGCAAGCGGACGTGGTCTGCCTCCAGGAGACGAAGGCACAGGAGCACCAGCTCGACCACCCGGACTTCCGCCCGGAAGGCTGGCACTGCCACTACTACGACGCCGAGAAGAAAGGCTACAGCGGCACGGCCGTGTTCTCGCGACGCGAACCGGATGCCGTCATCCGCGGCTTCGGGGTGGCGGAGTTCGACGGCGAAGGGCGTTATCTGGAAGCGCGGTTCGGCAATTTGTCCGTCGTCTCGCTGTACCTGCCCTCGGGCTCTTCAGGGCCGGAACGGCAAGAGTCCAAGTTCCGCTTCCTTGCCGCTTTCCAGCCCCTGCTGCGCGAGATGCGCGCCAGCGGGCGCGAATACGTCATCTGCGGCGACTGGAATATTGCCCACAAGCCCATCGACCTGAAGAACTGGAAGGGCAACCTGAAGAACTCGGGCTTCCTGCCGGAAGAGCGGGCCTGGCTCGA
>JBEGRA010000069.1:0-2654 GCA_041180705.1 Pseudomonadota bacterium
TATCAGGCGCTCATCACCGCCGGCGGTGGTCAGGTTCATCGCTTCGAAGATTGGGGCCGCCGCCAGCTGGCCTACCCCATCGCGAAGGTGCACAAGGCCCACTACGTCCTGCTCAACATCGAAGCTGACCAGAAGACGCTGGCCGAACTGAGCGGTGCTTTCCGCTTCAGCGATGCCGTGCTGCGTCACCTGTGCATCAAGATGGACAAGGCCGTTACCGAGCCCTCCCCCATGGTCCGTCCGCCTGAAGAGCGCGACAACCGCGATGACGATCGCGGCATGGACTTCGGCTGAACCTCGGGAGAACACACATGTCTCGCTATTTCCGTCGCAAGAAGTTCTGCCGTTTCACGGCGGACGAAGTGGAACAGATCGACTACAAGGATCTGGCCACGCTCAAGAACTACATCACCGAAACCGGCAAGATCGTGCCGAGCCGCATCACCGGCACGCGCTCGTTCTACCAGCGTCAGTTGGCGGAGGCCGTGAAGCGCGCCCGCTATCTGGCTCTGCTGCCGTACACGGACCAGCACTGACCGTCTGACGGCCGTGAACGCCTCGTTCGCCGGTTGGCTGTTGCGTTCGCCGGGCCGTGCGGCCTTGGCGGCGGCACTGGCCGGCTTGCTGGTGTGGCCCACCGGCATCATGTTCACCGCGTGGGCACCCGGGGCCGTCTTGGCTTGCCTGGTGTTCGCCGGCAAGCAGTCCCCCAAGTGGGTGCCTGCTTCCCTCATCGCCGCGGGTATCCCGCTGGCCTGGGGGCTGGGGCAGGGTGTCGGCACCGTCATCGGCGCGGGTCTGGCGGCAGCAGTGTTGCTGCCGACCGTCGGGCTGGCGGCCTGGTTGCGGCGTACGAACTCGCTCAGCTACACCCTGCAAATGGCAGCGGTCGTGGCGGTGGCGGGGACCATCGGAGCCAACGTGCTCGTGGACGACTCCAAGTCGTTCTGGCAGCCGTTTCTGGTGGGTGTCGAGCAGATGATGCAGCAGATGGCCGGTGCCGGGGGCGACCCTGAAATCGCAGCGGCCTCTCATCAGTTGGCGGAGGCCTACGGGCGTATCGCCTGGGGCCTGGTGGCCTGGCTGGTGATGCTTCAGGCACTCCTCGGAGTGTTCGTGGGGCTCTTCTGGTTCGGACGCTCGCGCGGTACCCATGAACTGGGTCCTCGGTTTCGTGCGCTGAAGGCCGGCCGCGTGCTGGCCTTGTTCATCGTCCTGGCGTGGCTGCTTGCCACGCTCAGGGTGGCGCATGAGGCGGACGACGTGGTGTCGGTCCTGTTGGGAGTTTTCCTCCTGCAGGGGCTGGCCCTGTCGCACGCCGCCAGGCTGCACTTCGGGCTGGGTTCGTGGTCGTTGGTGCTGTTTTACGTGATGTTGTTCCTGCCGCCTTTCGCGGCTTTGGTCATGCCGGTCATCGTAGTGGCTGGCTGGCTGGACAACTGGCTGGATTTCCGCGGTCGCTGGGCGAAGAAGCCCGCGGCCTAGGTCGAGAATCTTTTTCTACAACGTTTTTCCTGTCCCCGCGAGGGTAAGAAGATGGAAGTCATCCTGCTGCAGAAGGTCGCCAACCTCGGTTCTATCGGCGATCGCGTGAAAGTGAAGTCCGGCTACGGCCGCAATTTCCTCCTGCCCACGGGCAAGGCGACGGTGGCCACGGCCGCCAATATCGCCAAGTTCGAGGTCATCCGTGCGGACCTCGAGAAGAAGGCCGCTGCCGAACTCACTTCGGCCGCTGCTCGCGCCGAAGGGCTGAAGGAGTTCCGTCTGGAACTCAAGGCCAAGGCCGGCAACGAAGGCAAGCTGTTCGGCTCGGTCGGCACGGCGGATATCGCCGACGCCCTCTCGGCGGCTGGCCACGCGGTGGAGCGTGCGGAAGTGCGTCTGCCGGAAGGCCCCATCCGCATCGTCGGCGAACACGCCGTGACGTTGCACTTGCATGCCGACGTCGATGTGACGATCACCGTCGCCATCGCTGCGGAAGACTGATACTCAGTCGATGCGGGTCGGCGTTCCGGGCGGCCCGCCATTCAGGCGGGTCGTCCGGTAGACTGAACCGGACGATGCGCCCAAGCAGTGCATCGAAAGGGGAAAGTCATGGACCAGAAATCGCGCAGGGGTAGCCGCCGTCGGGGAGACCGTTTCCCGGACACGGAGCTCATGCGTCTTCCCCCGCACTCCATCGAGGCCGAGCAGGCGGTGCTTGGCGCGTTGCTGCTCGATGCCCAAGCTTGGGACGCTGTCGCGGACGTTGTCACCTCCGAAGACTTTTATCGTCGCGACCATCAGCTCATCTTCGCCGGGCTGGCCGGTGTGGTGGAAACACGCGGTCCCTGCGATGCGGTCACCGTCGCCGAATTCCTCGAGCGCAAGGGCCAGCTGGAAGAAGCCGGCGGCCTGGCGTACATAGCCACGCTGGCGCGTGACACCCCCAGTTCTGCCAACGTTCGCGTTTACGCGGACATCGTCCGTGAGCGTGCAGTGTTGCGGGCGCTGGTGTCTGCGGGCAGCGAGATTGCCGGTTCCGCCCTGGAGGCCAGCGGTCGTACTGCGGCAGAGTTGGTGGACGAGGCAGAGCGCGCGGTCTTTGCCATTGCCGAAAAGGGCGCCAAAGGCCGCGCCGGGTTCCAGTCCGTCAAGGATGTGTTGCCGGGCAC
>JBEGRA010000070.1:0-6787 GCA_041180705.1 Pseudomonadota bacterium
CTGCCGGGTCGGTGCCGGTGCGGACGGTGTCGGGTGGGCAGAAGCCGAAGCCGGTGGAGGGCGCGGCAGGTGTCGTGGCCACTACCGGGTCCGCGCACCCGCCTTCCCGTACCCTGCCCGCACCCGATGTGCTTCAGGCCCAGTTGCGCGAAGCGCGGCAGGCCTTCGATGCCAAGGACTACGAGGCCGCCATCCGGTTCTATACGCGGTTGGTGGAGTACCCGGAATATCCGCAGCGGCGCGAGGCGTTGGAACTGCTCGGCCTGGCCCGCGAGCGCAATGGGCAACTGGCGCATGCCAAAGCCGAATACGAAGACTTCCTGAGGGTCTACCCGGAAAGCCAGCAGAGCGAACGCGTGCAGCAGCGCCTCACCGCGTTGACGACGCTCGATCCATCTTCACGCGGCGTGGCCAAGACGCAGCGGCAGCAGACCTGGGAATTCTTCGGTGGCCTCTCGCAGGAATACCGACGCGACAACGCCAGCTTCCGGTCCGAAGAATTCAGCCAGGACTTCGTGGCCCTGAACGCGCTGCGCACGGATCTCGACTTCAGCGCGCGCCGCCGCGGCCAGCGTTACGACTTCGCCCTGCGCCTGAACGGCGGTTACCTGAAGGACCTGCTGCCGCAGGGGCAGGGGCCAGGCAATGACATGCGCCTGTCCTATGCCTTCATGGAACTGACGGACCGTGAACTGCAACTCACGGCCCGCCTCGGGCGGCAGTCGCGGCACACGGGTGGCGTACTCGGCACCTACGACGGCCTCTACGCTGGCTGGAAGATGAACAAGCGGCTGCGCTTGAACTTCGTCGCCGGCTTGCCGGTGGACCGCTCGGGTGATGGTTTTCAGACGAACCGTCAGTTTGCCGGCGTCAGTCTCGATATCGGCACCAAGGGCGGGCGCTGGGACTACAGTCTCTACGCCATCCAGCAGAACTACGACAGCCATCTCGACCGCCAGGCGGTGGGTGGCGAGGTGCGCTATTTCAAGGATGGCACTTCGGTGGTGGGGCTGATGGACTACGACGTCCACTACCAGGCGCTGAACTCCGCCATGCTGCTGGGAACTTTGCAATGGGGCGACCGCTGGACGTTCACCGGCACGCTCGACCATCGCCGTGCCCCGTACCTGACGACCCGCAATGCGCTCATCGGCCAGCCGTTTCTCACGCTTGGCGACCTCATCAACAGCGTCGGTGCGCAGACCGCCGAGCAGTGGGCACAAGACCGTACGGGTACCAGCGACACCATTTCTTTGGGCGTCAGCCGTCCTTGGGGCGAGCGCCTGCAGTGGAATGTGGACTTCACCGCCTCGCAGTTCGGCGAATTGAAGCCTTCGGGTGGCGTGGAAGGCATTCCGGGCACCGGTCTCGACAAGGCGCTCTCCGCCCAGCTGCTTGCCAATAGCCTGTTCACCGAAGGCGACTCCAGCATCGTGGGCCTGCGCGTTTCGCAGGGCGACCTCATCACCGGCGAATCGCTGTTCCTGAGTTCGCGTTTCCCCGTGTGGAATGGTCTGCGTGCCGGCCCGCGTCTGCGCCTCGACCACCGCACATTCGAAAGCGATGGCGGCGACCAGTACCTGCTCAGCCCCTCGTTGCGGCTCGACTGGCGCGGCCGCAGCACTACGGTGGAATTCGAAGCGGGTGGCGAATGGGCCAATCGCAAGGCACCATTGACGGGGCAGAGCAAGGACCGACGCTGGTGGGTGTCGCTTGGTTACCGTCTTGATTTCTAAGCTGATGCGTAAAGTCATTCCGCTGGTCGGCGCGTTGGTGCTGGCCGGCTGCAGCCTGCTGCCCGCGGCCGAATCGCCACCGGAAGACAACTCCCTGGACCCGCAGGAGTTCACGGATACGCGCAGCGCCGTTACCGTCACCGGTGCGGCGGAGCCGTTCATCGTGTTCCACGAAGAGCCGGCGCTGGCCGTGAACGCTCGCGATTACTTGTCGCTGGGTGTCATCGAAGTGGACCGGATGGGTGACTACGAACACTACGTCGTCGTGGTCGCGTGGAGCACCATCGACCGCGGGCGCATCCGCGGCATGTCGTCAGCGCCCACCGTGGCGGACCATCTGCAGCTTCGGCTGGATGGTCGCGTCTACAAGTTGGCGGCCGGGGCAGAGCCGGACCCGGTCCGTGACCGCGAACTTTACCCCACACCCGCCGCCGCCAGTGCGCGGCGCTACTTCCGCGTCGATGCCTCCGTACTGCGTGCGGTGGCAGCTGCGAAGGTCATCCAGGTGCAGGTGGACCGCGGTGATGACGGCATGGCGCTCTACAACCCTTGGGGCACGCGCGGCGTCTCGGCGCTTCGCCGTTTCGCTTCGCGCGTGGAAGATTAAACACCGCGTCGACCCTGTCACGCTTTGGCGAAAGTGGAGGCTTTCCCGACTTGTTGGGCTGCTTCCCCTCCGCTAGTCTCGCGCGGATGGAATCCCCCTCGGACCACCCTTTGAAGGCGCATTTGCGAAACGCGCGCGCTGCAGCAGTATCCGTCGCAACCGATAACGGTTCCGGTACGCTCGCGGCTCTGCGTGCGGACCTCGACAGCAATCGCTCAGCGTTCCAGCAATTGGCCGTGAAGCCGCCGCCGCAGGTGGATTTCCTGGTGGATGCACGCGGTGTCATTCTGGACGTTGGCCGACAGGCGGCTGCCGGGCCACTGCAGCGTGTGGTGGATCGTCGCGGCGTCGGTGTTCACGAGCGGCTGCATCCGGGTTGCCAGCAAGTGGACTGCCTCTTGCGGCGTTCCCTGGCCCACGCGCTGCCTGCGGTGCCGCAGGCGGGCACGCTGGAATGGGAACTGCAGGATGAGATTTCCGGGCGGACGCTGCGCTTTTGCAGCAAGCGCACATTTGCCACTACGCGAGGTGACGCCGCCTTGGTGCTGCTCACCGTCAGCGACATCACCGAAGGGCGCAAGCTGACAGGGACCTTGCGCGAAACCAATCGTGAACTCGCCGATCTGCTGACGCAGGAGTCAGTCGAGAAGGAGGCGCAACTCGCGCGTCTGGACCGCAAGCTGCGGACGCTGTCGGCCGAACTCATCATGGCGCAGGAGGCGGAACGCCGCCGTATCGCCGACGACCTCCACGATTCTCTCGGCCAATGCCTCAGCATGGCCAAATTGACGCTTGAGACCGCCATGGACCGCACGGCTGACCATCCGGGGCGTGCGGACGTGGCGCGGGCGTTCGGGCAGGTACAGGCGGCCATCGCCGAGGTGCGCAGCATCGTTCGCAACCTGCGTCCGTCCATGCTCGAGGAATTCGGGCTGGACGCCACGCTGGAGTTGTTGTGCCACGAGTTCGGGCTGAGTCGGCCCGGGCTGGTTGTAGATCACCGCATCAGCGGTGAAGTGGGCGAGTTGCCCATGCTGGTGTGCGTGTCGATGGTTCGCATCCTGCAGGAAGCCTTGAACAACGCGGCCAAGCACGCCTCCGCCACGCGTATCGACGTGGTTGCAACGTTCGAAGAAAACAGCGTGATGCTGCGCGTGACGGACAACGGAGCGGGTTTCGACGCGCGTCTGTTTTCGCGCAAACGCGGGTTTGGGCTCTCGACGATGCGTGAACGGGCCGAGCGTACCGGTGGCACCTGCAAGATCAATTCGAAGCCGGGGAGCGGGACGGTGGTGACCGCCACCTGGACCCGGGAAAAAATCCGCGCGGTGGCGGAAACCGCCCCGGAAACCCCGGCAGGTTATTGACGCTGCCGACTGACCGCCACGCGGTCAGTCGGACCCCACCTCAAGGCCGCACGAATCCGTTCGCGATGGCGTAGGCCGTCACGGCCGCGGCGCTACGCAGGTTCAGTTTGCGCATGAGATTGCTGCGGTGTTTTTCCACCGTCTTGTGGGAAAGCGACAGGAAGGTCGCGATTTCGCGCGTTCGGTAGCCTTCGGCAATGAGCTTGATGACTTCGCGTTCGCGTTGCGAGAGGACCTCGGACCCAACTGAAGACTGGGTGCCGGAGGGGCGCGAACTGGGGCTTGCACTGCCGCCACCGAGATACCCGTTCACCACGCGTTCGCAGATGGCTGGCGAGAGAAAGCTCTTCCCGTTCAGCACCGCACGCACGCCTGTGAGCATCTCCAGGCGGCTGTCGTCCTTCAGCACGTAGCCATCGGCGCCGGCACTCAGGGCGGCGTGAATATGCTGGTCGTCGGTATGGAACGTCAGCACCAGGATGCGCTGTTCCGGCGTACGCCGCTTGATGTGCGCAATGGCTTCCGGTCCGTTCGTGAGCGGCATCGACATGTCCATCATCACGAGGTCGGGCTTCAGCACTTCCGCAGCGCGGATAGCCTCCCGACCGTTGGTGGCGGTACCGATGACCTTGAGGTCCGGCTCGCCATTGATGAGGGCGCAGAGTCCATCTCGCATGATGCCGTGGTCGTCAGCCACTACGATGGTTTTCTTGGTCGTTTGCATGTCGGCGAAAATCCCGGACGTATCGGTGTCCAGTACAGGGGACACGGTACGTCTAGAGTACGCCGAGACCTCGGCGTCGGCTAGGTTGTCGGGGTAAATTGGGGGGAAATCCCTACCGTAGGTTCTCATCGGGGTTCACTCCAGCCAAGGGGCGTTGGCGGCGGTGCCGGGGGCGGTGTCGGCATTCAGGACATAGGCCCCGCGCGACAGCACGCGCTGTCCGGGGCCCATGGACGTTCGCGGCAGCAGCGTCGTCATGTCGCTGCCATCCAGCATGTGTTCCAGGTCTTCCATGAGGTAATCCTGCGAGAGGTTGCCCCGCAGGTCGCCAAGGGCTTCGCCGAAGGCATGGCAGGCAAACAGAGCCCGTCCTGCCAGACGGGGGTCGAGGTCACCCAACCCCTGGCCTTTCAGCCAGGCTTCTTCGCGCGGGAACGGGTGCGAACTGTCGCGCGGGATGCGCCACGGGTAAACGTGGCGCAAACGTTGCTGCAGCGCAGCCGCGGCATTCACGGTCTGGAGATCCGTGAAGGTTTCGGCGGTATAAATTCGAGCAGGCAGGAAGGGCTGTACCGCTGCTGCCAACAAGCCTTGCAGTTGGGGTGAGTCCACCCAGGCAATCAGCAGGTCGGGGCGGGCAGCTGCCAGCAGCTTTTGCCATCCGGCGGCGTCGAGCGGGCGGCTGTCGGCCACCACGTGCTCGACTGGTGCCGCGCGACCATCTTGCGGCCACTGCGCCTGCAGTGTTTTCCAGGCAGTGCGCCCGGCAGCGCCATCGTCATGCACTACCAGCACGCGTGTCTCGCGGCCGGCTTCCGCAGAACGGGCGATGGCTTTGACCGTCGTGCTGGCTTCCAGCGCCACGCCGGCGTTGAAGTACAGCGAGTAGTACGCGCCGCGCAGATCGGGGAGTGAACTGGTCAAGGGCAACACGCAAGGCAGTCGTTCCGCTTCGCAGAACCGATGAACCGTGGGCCAGTCGCGCCCGGCGGTGCCGCCGACGACTGCAAACACCGGCGCTTGCCGCTGGTACGCGGCGAGCTGCGCGGCCCAGGTGGCAGGCGTACCGTGGAGTTCCCAGACATGCAGGTTCCAATGGCGCCAGTGACGGTCGCCCTTTTCGCCGAAGGGATGACGGCGGGCAAAGGCCGCCCTCGCGGCCTCGTGTCGGGTACCCAGGTTTCGGTTGTCCACGAACCGCTGAATGACGCGCAGCGTGGCCTCGCGTTCGGCGCGGGGGGCGCTGTCCGCGACGATGGTCGCGACCGAGAGCTCGTCTTCGCTCACCCCCGGCGAGCGCCCGTTGCCCAGTTTGCGCAAATAGGTGGCCAGGGCGGCAGCGTCCGCTGCCGACAGGGCATAGCGTGGCATGAGAGGGTCCAGCATTCTTCCGCTGGCGCCGACACCGGCGGTCAGGGCACGCAGCAGGAGTGCATCGTCATAGGCGGGACGACCATTCGGCCCCGGTAGGGGCGCGAACAGGTGGGCTGCGTCGATGGCAGCGGAGCGCTGGCCACCTTCGGCAACACCGAGGCCGCTGCGTCGATGGCATTGCACGCAAGCCGCGGCGGCGGCGGGAACCGGCACGTCCCCTTGCACGCGAGCCGCGATGGCGCTGCCGTCGCTGCTGCGTCCTTCAAGATAGAGCCTCTCGCCCGGTGAAATGTCGAGCGCGCGGGCGGACAGTGCCAATAACGCGAATGCCGCCCCGAGGGCGGCGCTCATCCAACCGGCGGGTCGTGCTGGCTTCATGGTCGTGAACCGGTGTCGTGCCAGGCTTGTACCAGCGCGGCGGCCGGGGCGAGGCCCTCTAGACGCGTCCAGGCGTCACGCGGGTGGCGGCGCATCAAGGTGACTGCAGCATGGTTCATCTTGTTGCCGCGCCACACGTCGAAGGCCTGCAGCGTCTGCAACACGTCGCTGCGACTTCCCGTCAGGAATTTCCAGTCGGCGCCGAAGCGTTGGGCGTAGTCCGCGAGCACTTCGGGCGTGTCCTGGTCCGGGTCCAGCGTGATGGAAACGAACAGGGGATGGGCCGGATCATCGCGCAACTGCCTTTGCACCTGGATTTGCGTGCCTGTCATCACCGGGCAGATTTCCGGGCACGACGTGAAGATGAAATTCACGATCATCGGTCGCGGCGTGGCGAACAGTTGCTGCAAGTCCACGGCTTTGCCGGCTTCATCCTGCAATTTCACTGCGGGCAAGCGGTAGAGAGCCTGGGTCGATTTCAGTCCGGCCGGGGTTTCCCGTGCCACGCGCGGAGCCGCCGAAACCCCGGGGGGGAGACACCAGCCGAGCACGGCCACGGCGAACGCAGTCACCATCAAGGCGACGGTCCGAAGGGCAGGGC